>NZ_SMKA01000180.1 GCF_004348455.1 Kribbella albertanoniae | reverse complement strand
GTGGTGGGGAGGGTGTCGCCGATCTCGTCGTCGCGGGCTCGCTCGGTGGCGGGGGTCTGGTCGACGTACAGAATCGGGGCCAAGGCCTGGCTGCGTTCGGCAGGGGATAGGCCGGCGATCTGTTTGAGGGTGGTGGCTACTGCGGAGGCCGCGACGGTCAGGTGCGGGACCCCGGAATGGGTGCTGACCAGGATCAGGGACTCGGCCCGGCCGGGATAGCTCAAAGCGAGCTCCTGGGCGATCAGGCCGCCCATGCTAAGGCCGAGGATGTGTGCCCGGTCGACGCCGGCTGCATCGAGGACGGCGACTGCGTCGGTCGCCATCGTGGCGAGGTCGAACGGTTCCGGGGAGCACCCGGTACGCCCCACACCGCGGTTGTCGAACGTGATCACCCGGTAGCCGTGCAGCCCCGGGAGCAAGCGGAACCATGATGTTGATGCTGTCCCCAATCCATTGATCAGGAGCACCGGCTCACCTGCGCCCGTGCTCTCCCACCAGATCCCTGCGGTAGTGCGCATCCAACCCCTCCAGTGGAACGCTTGTTACATTACTCTGAGCATGCATGAGCCTGGTGTCAAGCGCAAATTCTGCTAGCTTATGGATCGATCGTTCTAAGGAAGGTGAGATGCCCTCAGATTCGCCCGCACTGCTGCCGCCACAGCTCGCGGCGGACGGCGCCAAGGGTCGGCTGCTGGCGGCGGCGGTCGAGCTGTTCGCCGCCCGGGGGTATCACGGCGTCTCGGTCCGCGACCTGACCGCGCATCTCGGAGTGCAGCCAAGTTCGCTGTACGCGAAGTACGCATCGAAGGCCGAGCTGTTCAGCGAGCTGGTGTTCCTCGCCAACGAAGAGATCCGGGACCGGATGCGCGCCGGACTCCTGGAAGCCGGGCCGGATCCCGCGGCACAGCTGGCCGCCCTCACCCATGCGAACGTCGAGTTCCACACGGCGTACCCGCTGTTCGCGACGATCGCCCACAACGACTTCGCGATGCTCACCGAGTCCGCCCTGCACCGCGTCGCCGCCAGCCGCAAGGAAGCGATCGACCTGATGCGCGCCGTCATCGACCGCGGCAACGACCTCGGCGCGTTCGACTGCCCCGACCCCTGGACCGCGATCGCCGCCATCGCCGGCTTCGGCATCCGGCTCGCGGTCTGGTACCGGCCGCCGGGCCACACCACCGACGCGACCGCCGGATTCGCGGCCGAGGTCCAGACCTGGATGGGCCCCGATCGCACGATCGAGGATCTCAAGACCACCTACGCGACGTACTCGCTGAGAATCGTCGGCTGGCGTGACCGAACTGACTGAGACTGCCTGGCCCAGTACGGCGATGGCGTCGTACTGGGCTCAGCCGGTCAATCCTTCTTGACGGGCTCCTCGCCGTTGCCGGTGACGACCAGGGAGAAGTCGTCGCCGTGCGTGGTGACGCCTTCGATCACGGCTGCCTCCATGGCCTCGGTGCCCATCGCCTTGCGGAGCATGAGGGGGTCGGTGCGCAGATCCTTGGCGAGCGCCACGGCCAGGCCGACCATCACGAGCGCGAAGGGGAGCGCGGCGACGATGGTGAGATTCTGCAGTCCCTGCAGGGCTTTCGCGCCACCTCCGCCGACCAGGAGCATCACCGCGGCGACCGCGCCGGTGAGCACACCCCAGAACACGACGATGGACTTGCGTGGATTGATTGCTCCCCGCTGCGACAGTGTGCCCATCACGATCGAGGCTGCGTCCGCGCCGGAGACGAAGAAGATCGCGACCAGTACGACGACCACGATCGTGCTCAGCGACGCCAGCGGGAAGTGCTCGAGCAGACCGAAGAGCTGGCCTTCGCTGGTGGACTGGCCGGCGATGTCGACGCCGTTCCGCTGAGTATCGATCGCAGCGCCGCCGAAGACGCAGAACCACACCAGGCTGACCAGCGACGGCACGAGCAGGACGCCGGTGACGAACTGCCGGATCGTCCGCCCGCGGCTGATCCGCGCGATGAACATGCCGACGAACGGCGTCCAGGAGATCCACCACGCCCAGTAGAAGACCGTCCAGCTGGACAGCCAGGTGGACATCGCGTCGCCACCACTGGCCTCGGTTCGGGCGGCCATTTCGGCGATGTCCCGCAGGTAGTCGCCGATCGCAGTCGGGACCAGGTTGAGGATCAGGACGGTCGGTCCGACCACGAACACAAAGGCTGCCAGCACGATCGCCAGCACCATGTTGATGTTCGACAGCCATTGGATGCCTTTGGCAACACCAGACACGGCCGACGCGACGAAGGCAGCAGTCAGTACGGCGATCACTCCGACCAGTACTGCGTTCCCAGTCTTGTCGAGCCAGCCGAGGATCCGCACTCCGGAGCCGATCTGCAGCGCACCGAGCCCGAGTGAGGCTGCCGATCCGAACAGTGTCGCGAAGATCGCGAGGCTGTCGATCACCTTGCCGATCGGCCCCTCGGTCCGCTTGCCGAGCAGCGGCGCGAAGGCCGAGCTGATCAGCTGCGAACGACCGCGCCGAAAGGTGCCATAGGCAATCGCAATGCCGACGACGGCGTAGATCGCCCACGGGTGCAGCGTCCAGTGGAACAGCGTGGTCGCCATCGCCGTCTGCAACGCCGCGTCGGTGCCGCCTTCCACCGTGCCCGGCGGCGGTGCCATGAAGTGCGACAGCGGCTCGCTCACGCCGTAGAACATCAGCCCGATCCCCATCCCGGCGCTGAACATCATCGCCACCCAGGACACGGTCTTGAACTCGGGCTCCTCGTCGTCAGCGCCGAGCGGGATCCGCCCGTACCGGCCGGCCGCCAGCCACAACACGTACACGACGAACCCCGAGGCGAGCAGTACGAACAGCCAGCCGGTGTTCGTCTCGACCCAGGTCAGGGCGGACGTGGACGCCGTACCGAGGCTTGTTGCACTGGCGAATCCCCAGACCACAAAGGCCAAGGCGATCACGGCAGTGACGCCGAACACGATCCGATCGAGCCCGGAGCCGCTACTTCGGCTGCCGGGCGGTGGTGGTGACGCGAGCGCAGGATGCTCGGTTGCGTGGTCAGGGTTTGCTTGCTGGCTGTCGAAATCGATCGCCACAGCTGAATCACGCCTCGCTTCGGCGCGCCTCCACTTTTCACTAGGATCGGATTGGAACTACCTTCCGACCCTTCCGGAGATCGTGGTAAAACGCAACTATCGTGGTCCCGGCCACACCGACGGTCCAGTGACTCTCCCTGGTGCGAACACCCCGCCGTACCCGTGATCTTGGTGTCCATGAGCACCTTTGAACAGCGCATCGAGGCCCTGATCATCCCCGTCACCGACGTCGACGCCGCGCGCGACTTCTACGTGAGCCTGGGCTGGCGCCTCGACGTCACCCCGCCCGGCGTGGTCCAGCTGACCCCGCCCGGCTCGGCCACCTCGGTCCAGTTCGGCGCCGGCATCACCCCCGCCGCCCCCGGTTCCTCCACCGCCTACCTGGTCGTCGAGGACATCGTCACCGCCCGCGAGGCCTTGGTCGCTGCCGGCGCCCCCATCACCGACTACTTCCATCGCACCGCCGAAGGATTCACCCCCGGCCTGGACCCAGAACGCCGTACCTACAGCACCCGAGCCACCTTCACCGACCCCGACAACAACACCTGGATCCTCCAAGAAATCACCACCCGCCTCCCCGGCCGTTAGTGGCCCGTGGCGAAAGTTCTTTGGCGCTTGCGGCGCCCAGGCACGCACCTCGCGGCAGCTGAGGAACAGCCACGATGGAAAAACATCGAGGCCGCCCCTCAGCCACCACGATGCACGCACCTGAACACCGCAATCACTCAAACAACTTCCACCACGGGCCACTAGGGGTTTTTGCTGGACAAACCGGGTGCGGAACGCGGAGCCTGGTGGGGTGCTGAGGGGCGAGGTCGAGGTTGGTACGACGTATTTGGTCGAGGTCCCGCATGTGCTGGAGGGGGACCAGCGGCTGACGTTCGGTGCGCTGCGCGGGGCGACCTTTCCGCTGACGGTGACGGGGTTGGAGGAGTCGGCGGCCGAGGGGGTGCGGTCGGTGCTGAGTTCGACGACGGCGGTGACGTTGACGGCTGCGCAGTGCGTGGAGCTCGGGTTGCCGGAGGGTGATTACGAGATCATCGGGAACCTGCGGACCGCGGACGGTACGCCGATTGTGCTGCCGCGGGTGCAGACGTTGACGGTGCCGGTCGAGTGGCTGGTGCCGTTCACCGATGAGCGGCCGCACGGTCACTGGGACGCCACCGGCTCACTCTGGTAAACCCCATGCCGCTGGACCGTCTCCTTGCTACCCTCGGCCCGTGCCCAAGACAGACACGGTGCGCCTCCGCTAAGAGCGGCGGCGCATAACACCCAGAGCCGTCGCTCCTGGCTTCCCGTCAGGAGCGCCTTTGTGGCGCTCGGAATCTGCTGACTCCGGAGCGCATACCGTGTTTCACCTGTCTGTACGTCACCGTCGGCGCGTACTCGTCGCCGACCTCATCTCCACCGCGGTCTTTCCCCTAGCCATCACCGGCTCAACCGCCGTCATCCCCGCGGCGACCGCCGACCTGTCCGGGCCTGATGCTCTTGGCCCGTGGATCGTTGTCGGCTACAACGGTCTGTTCGCCGCCGCGCTCTTACTGGCCGGCGTTCTCGCCGACCGCACCTCGCGCACGAAGTTCTTTGCTCTAGGCAACATCGTGGTCGCGGTCGCCGGCGTACTCTCTGCTTTCGCGCCAGACCTCGGCACGCTGGTTGCCCTCCGCATACTGGCGGGCGTCGGCGCGGCCATGTGCGCCGCCGGTGGTTCGGCGATGGTGCTGGCCGTCTACCCGCCCGAGGATCGACACCGCGTCTACGGGTACGTCGGCGCCGTACTCGGCACGAGTCTCGCGCTCGGTCCCTTCGCCGCCCAGGGCCTGATGGCGCTGGGTGGCTGGCCGATGGTGTTCGTCGTACCAGCGGCCGTCGCGGGCATCGCCGTCCTGACGTCCATCGGACTACCGAGCCTCCGCACCAACAACCTGCCGAAGGAGTTCGACCTAGCCGGTGCGGTCCTCTTCGGACTGACGATCGCGGCCGCGGTGACCGCCTTCGGGTTCGCCCTACCAGTCTGGGCGACGATCGGCCTGCTCGCCGCCACAGCCGCTGGAACCGCGCTGCTGGTCCGGGTGGAACGCCGTACGGCGGATCCCGCGATCCCACTCGACCTGCTGCGCATCCCGACGTACCGGGCCTATGCGTTGGGGACCGGCGCGTTCATGGGGATCCTGGTTGTCGGCCTGACCGTCCTGCCACAACTCGGCGCACACCTGGGCGCCGGCCAGGTCGGTCTCCTGCTCAGCCTGCTGACGATCCCGTCGACCCTCCTCCCGCTACTCGCCGCCCGCATTGCCCGCCGCTGGGCGGCACCCTTGGTCACGCTTGCCCTCATCATCTGCGCCGGTACCGCCTTCGCCCTCCAACTCACCAAGTCCCCACTCGCCCTCTTCGTCGGCGCCGCCATCCTCGGCATCTGCCTGGGCCTCACCGAAGGCGTCCCCGACGGCCAAGCCCTCAAGCACGTCCCCTACCACCGCGGCGGCGCGGGAGCAGCCCTCTTCAGCACCACCCGCATGACCGTGGAAACCCTCACCCTCGCCGCCGCCACCGGCGCAGCCACGCTCCTCACCCCAGCCGCCGCCCTCATCGTCCCCGGCGCAGTCTGCCTAGCCGCCGCCGCAACCCTCCACCACGCCCGCGACCGCTGACCCCAGCCAGGGGCAACACGGACGGATATCAGTCCGTGTTGCCCCTTATCAGGCCGTATACGAGGGGGAGAAGGGGCAACGCGAGCTGATATCCGGTCGCGTGGTCGGGGTGGAGTGCCTAGCCTCGGGCGCATGGACAACGAGGAGGCCAAGGCGCTGGTACGGCGGGGCTACGACGAACTGTCGGCCCGGTACGACGAGGCGTACGGCAGCGAGACCAAGTACGGCGACTGGCTGCAGGCGCTCCTGACCCAACTCCCGGCCCGCGCCCAGGTCCTCGACCTCGGGTGCGGTTCCGGGGTGCCGGTGGCGAAGGTGCTGGCCGAGGCGGGCCATGTGGTGACCGGCGTCGACATCAGCGAGGTGCAGGTCGCCCGGGCTCGCGAGCGGGTACCCGCAGCGACCTTCCTGCAGGCTGACGCGACCACCCTCGACCTAGCCGCGGACTCCTTCGACGCGATCGTGTCGTTCTATGCGCTCATCCACATCCCGCTGGACGAGCAGGAAGCACTCCTCCAGCGGATCGGCACCTGGCTGCGCCCAGGCGGCAGTTTCGTGGCGACGATCGGCTCCGGCGCGTGGACCGGGGCGGAGGAGAACTGGCTGGGAGGCGACGTACCCATGTGGTGGAGCCAGGCCGACACCACGACCACCTGCACCTGGATCGAGAACGCCGGCCTGGTGATCGACCGCCAGGAGTTCGTGGCCGAGGGGACGAGCGGGCACACGCTGATCTGGGCGCGTCGGCCCTGACCTCGCTAGCCTGAGGGCCTTGAACAACTGACTGCGAGGGGTGCCGCCCATGCCCAGAGCTCTTGCTGTCCTGCTTGTCGCCACGCTTGCCGCGTTGAGCGCCGGTTCGGCTGCTGCGACGACGACTGCCGCGTCCGATCCGGCGCGGGCCGAGTTGCGGGGGATCGTTGAGAACGTTTCCGGCGCTACCGGGAAGCGTTACAACACCAAGGACGACGCCGGTCATGTGATGGACACGGTGAAGATCATCCAGGACTCGACCGGCGGCTATCTTGCCGTCTCGCACCATCTGGCCGCCGACGGGCGCTTCCGGGTGAACCTGGCGACGTCGTCCGATCTCCTCAACTGGCACTGGGTTCGCGAGCTTGCCGGGAGCAACACCGGCCCGGCCTCCCAGCCGACAATCGCGCAGGCGTCGAACGGCGGTTTCGTGCTCGCCTGGGAGCAGGAGCAGCCGGGCGGTGGCAACAACCACCTCGCCTTCCGGTACTTCGCCAATCGCGCGGATCTCCTGGCAGGCAAGGTGAATCGGTCCTTCGACTCACCGCGCCGGCTGTCGTCCTGCGCGGAGGGTACGCCGAACATCTACAGCATCACGCTCGCACCCGATATCGACCACTCGACGATCGACATCGGCGGCCACTACTGGTGGAACTGCGACCGCGACCGCCAGCAACGCGGCACCCTGCAGAACTTCAACTCCTGGACCACCGCAGCCCAGCCGAACTTCGACAACGCCTTGCTGCACTGGGGTGTCGGCGGCAACATCGGCGACCGCGACCAGACCACCTTCCGCGGCTACACCTTCGGCCTGATCGAAGGCCAGTACACCAAGGGCGACTTCGGTTCCTGGCGCACCTTCGTCTACGACTACCAAACCGGCAACGCCGACCGCACCACGATCCGCACCAACGCCGGCAGCACAGCCTTCGCCAACCCCACCATCACCGCCCTCAAAGCCCCCAACGGCCAGAACGCCTTCGTCATCACCCTCTTCATCCCCAGCGAAGGCGCCGCCCCCGGCGAATCCGGCCAACTCATCTACTACCAGACCTACTAGCCAGGATCGTTACCCCGCAGCCCGTCGACAGCCTCCCGCAGTACGTCGGCATGCCCAGTGTGCTTGAGGTATTCCTCGAGCAGGTCGATGAGGATCCGTCGCCGACTGGTGATCCAGTCGGGGTCGCCCTCGTCGATCTCCACATCGAGATCGACAGCCAACTCCGCCCAGGTCGCCCGCGAGCGCTCCACAATCCCGTACCAGAGCGCGTACAGCTCCTGCGGATCATCGGTGACCGCAGACTCCCAGCCCCAGTTGTCGTTGGCGACCCAGTCCCGCACATCCCACGGCGTACCGATCGGCTGTTGAGCCGCGCGAGCCGTGAAGCCTGCCTCGACGAACGACATGTGCTTCACGAGACCGGCCAGGGTCATCGTTGACGGCGAATGCTGCTGCCGAAGCTGCGAGGCGGTCAATCCGCCGGTCTTCCAGGCGAACTGCCGGCGCGCCCGGTCCACGGCGAACTGCAGCATCTCCGCCTCACCCCCACGCAAGCACTCGGTCAGCGGCAGATCTCTCCACTCCATCACGCCTCCTCGCAGCCGGTCCCACGATCCTCCCAAGAACAGGACGTATACGCCTACTACCCGCTGCCGCCCCGCTCACCGCCCGCACTCCTGGCGCTCAGCACACGTATACGTCCTGTCCGTACGGCGACTGGCGTACGCCGACCGCCGACCGCCAGCTCCGCACGGGCCGGTACGACGTTGAGCACGGTTCGGCCATTCGCGCGGTCCGGAGGTGGTTGATCGGTGCTCAAGGTGAGGGGGTCGGGGGACCTTGGGCACGGTTCGACCATGCGGTGGGGTGTCAAATGGTTGGTGGGTGCTCAAGGTGGCGCGATCTCGGGTCGAACCGAGGGGTCAGACCTGGCGGGTGATGGAGGCGAGGATGAGGGCTTTGGCTTCGGCGGCTATTTCGGGGGTGGGGTAGCGGGCGGCGTGGTTCTGCCATTCGCGGAGCAGGCCGGTGATGGCGCCGACGATCATGATGGCGGTGAGGCGGAAGTCGCGGCGGGGGGCGAAGCCGGCTTCGGCGGCGCGGTCGGCTTCGCGCTCGATCAGGGTGCTCCAGCGGCCGACCCACTCGACGTGCAGGGCCTCGACGGCGGGGCTGACGCCGACCGCCTCGACGTAGTTCAGGCGGGCGAGTCTTGGGTCCGAGGTGACTGCGCCCAGGTAGACGTCGATCAGGATGTCGATCCGTGCGGCCGGGTCGGTGGTTTCCAGGGTGGTCAGCACGTGGCTGACGTGGTCGTGGGCGAGCTGGTTGGTGCGGACGTACAGCTCGAGGAGCAGCGCTTCCTTGGTGTCGAACTCCTGGTAGAAGCCGCGGTTCGACATCCCGGCCGCCGCGCACAGGTCGGTGATCTTGGTCTGCTGATAGCCGGTCGACGTGAACAGTTCGACCCCCGCCGCCAGGAGCCGCTCACGGCGTTCCTCCCGGCGCCGGGTCAGCGGCACCCCGCCATAGCTCCGCTCTGCAGACACCCAACCTCCAAAGATCCAGGGGATTGTCACAGCCTATCCCGACCCCTATATTCGGGTAATCCTCGTTACCACTATCCCGCCCCGGAGGTAACCATCGTGATCCGCAGCCTCGTCACCGGACTCGCCGTCGCCGGCCTGTCCTGTGCGGTCGTCGTGCCCGCCTCGGCCGACGACCGCCCACCGACCCCGCAGAACGACCCGTTCTACACGGCACCCTCCCCGCTGCCGAACGTCCCAGCCGGTGACGTCCTCAAGACCCGGAAGGTCGATCTGTACGTCGACATCCTCCGGCTCTTCCCCGTCCCGACCCGCGCGGACCAGGTGCTCTACCGCTCCACCTCGGCCACCGGTACGCCGAACGCCGTGTCCGGCACGATCATCACCCCGCTCACCACGTGGCCGGGTCCGGGGAAACGCCCGGTCGTGGCCTACGCGATGGGCACCCAAGGCCTTGGTGATCAGTGCGCGCCGTCGTACCAGATCCGCACCGGTACCGAGGTCGAGGTCGCGTTCATCGCGCAGGCGATCACCAAGGGCTGGGCCGTCGCGCTGACCGACTACGAAGGACTCGGCACGCCGGGAACGCACACCTACGCGACTGCGAAGTCCGAGGGACGTGCGCTCCTGGATGTGGCCCGCGCGGCCACGCGCCTCCCCGCCGCCGGGCTGGATCCGACCGCGCCGATCGGCGTCTTCGGCTACTCCCAAGGCGGCCAGGCGGCAGCCGCGGCGGCCGAACAGGCGGCGTCGTACGCGCCGGATCTCAAAGTTGTCGGTACGGCGACCGGCGGGGTGCCTGCCGACCTCGACCTGGTTGCCGCGAGCAACGATGGTGGCATCGGATTCGGCCTGGTGGCCGCTGCCGCGATCGGCCTCGCGACGGCGTACCCGGAGGTTCCGCTGGACAACGTGCTCACGACACAAGGCAAGGAACTGTTCGCCAAGATCAAGCAGGCTTGCGTTGCCGAGATCGCACTGCTGGCGCCGGGCCGGAGGCTGAACGACTTCACCACAGTTCCCAACGTGATCAAGGATCCGCGCTGGCAGAAGCGCCTCAACGAGAACCTGCTCGGCAACGTCAAGCCGTCCGCGCCGGTCTACCTCTACCACGGCACCGCTGACGAGCTGATCCCCTATCAAGGCGCCCAGCAGCTGAAGGCCCGCTACTGCGCAGCCGGCGCCAC
Organism: Kribbella albertanoniae; assembly: GCF_004348455.1. Taxonomy (GTDB): domain Bacteria; phylum Actinomycetota; class Actinomycetes; order Propionibacteriales; family Kribbellaceae; genus Kribbella; species Kribbella albertanoniae. Next base: position 8,926 of record NZ_SMKA01000180.1, on the reverse strand, counting down.
CCTCGAATGGCACGTGATCCCACTCGGCGGCCACGTCGTCACAGTCTCGCTCTGGGGAACGAACGCCCTGAACTGGCTGGGTGACCGCTTCCAGAACCGCCCCGCAAGAACCTCCTGCTGAAGACCATGAACGACACGGTGATCGACCTGGTACGCCGGAACGCGGCCGACCACGGTGACGTGATGGCAATCGTCGACGGCGACCGGCGGTTGACCTGGGCCGAGTACGAACGGGAAGCCCAGGCGATCGCCCTCGTCCTGCTGGACCTCGGGATCGAGCCCGGTGACGTGGTCGGCCTGCAACTGGTGAACCGGGCCGAACACGTCCTGGCCGATGTCGGCGCAATGCTCGCCGGCGCGACCCCCTCGTCGTACTACAACACCCTCGCCGCCGAGCAGCTCGCCTACGTGGCAGCCGACTCGGCGTGCAAGGTCTGCATCGTCGACAGCGAGTTTCTGCCTACCTGGCTGGCGATCAAGGACAGCCTGCCGGAGCTCCGGACGATCGTAGTCATGGGATCGGCGCCGAAAGGTGTGCTGTCGTTCGAGGTACTGACAGCAGCAGCCCAAGCCTCGCTCCCGGACCGCGTCGCCGAGATCCACGAGGCAGCGGCGAAGGTCCACCCCGACGACCCGGCGACGATCATCTACACCTCCGGTACGACGGGACCGCCGAAGGGCACGCTCGTCACCCACGCCGGCATCTGCACGGTCCTCGATGGCATCCTCACCCGTGTAGCCAAGGATCTCGGCGCGATCCCCGAACCCGGCCGCGCCCAAGTCTCCTACCTCCCGCTCGCCCACCTGGCCGAGCGGATGATCACCCACTACCTCGGTACGGCGCTCGTCTCGACCGTCACGTATGTCCGGGACCTGCGTCTGCTGGCCGAGAACCTGCCGACCATCCAGCCGCACGTCTTCCTCGCCGTACCGCGCGTCTGGGAGAAGCTGCTCGGTGCCGTCACCGAGCGAACCGTCACCGAACAATCCCCGGTACGGCGGGCGCTGCTCCGGCGCGCGATTGTCGTGGCGCGGGAGTTCGGGCGGGTCCGGTTCGGCACGGGGGCCGGACCGGGCCTGCGGGTCCAGCACGCGGTGTTCGAGCGGCTGGTCTACCGGAGTATCCGCCGCGCACTCGGACTGGACGAGATGCTGGTCGCGGTCAGCGGCGCAGCGCCGATCTCGCAGGAGGTGCTGGTCTTCTTCCGCGGGATCGGTGTGACGATCGTCGAGGCATACGGGATGACCGAGACCTCCGCCGTCCTGACGCTCAACTCGTTGAGCGAACCACGCCTCGGCACGGTCGGCCGCGCACTGCCCGGCGTCGAACTACGCCTGGCCGACGACGGCGAACTGCTGGCCCGCGGTCGAATCATTTCCCCCGGCTACCTGAACCGCGCGGACGCGAACGCGGACACCTTCATCAACGGCTGGCTGCACACTGGCGACCTCGGCCAGATCGATGCCGACGGCTACCTTTCGATCGTCGGCCGTAAGAAAGAGCTCATCATCAACGCGGCCGGCAAGAACATCTCCGCCGCCAACGTCGAGCAGGCCCTCTCCTCAGCCTCGGACCTGATCGGATCCGTCTACGTCCACGGTGACAACCGGCCCTATTTGGTTGCCCTGATCACCCTTGATCCCGGCTGGCGCCAGTGGTGCACAGCACGCCACATCGAGGTGACCAGTCCGGCCGACGCTGCCCAGCATCCCGCCGTACAGGCTGAGATCGAGCACGCGGTCCGGGCCGGCAACGATCGGCTGTCGCGGGTCGAACAGGTGAAACGCTGGACGCTGTTGGATTCCCTTTGGGGCACAGATTCCGGCGAGCTGACGCCTACGCTCAAACTCAAGCGCTCGGTGGTGCGGGACAAGTACGTCGACGCGCTCGACACCCTCTACGATCCAGAGCGATCAAAGGAGCTCAAGTGAAACGCCTGCTCGCCGTTGTCGTCACAGCCGCCGCTCTGCTCGTCAACCTGACGCCGGTCGCCCAGGCCGCTGGTTGCCCATCGGTCAACAAGAACTGGGCCGGCCCCGGTCCGTACGCCGTGACCTCGGCCTCCAACGGACAGGGCACCACGATCATCCGGCCGGCTCAACTCGGCACGCTCGGGTGTGCCAAGCACCCGGTGATCCTGTGGAGCAACGGTGCGGCCGCGACAGTCTCGACGTACCAGCCGTTGTTGGAGCACTTCGCTTCGCACGGGTTCATCGTGGCCGCGGGTGAAGGGCGTTCCAGCTCTGCGGCGCCGCTGCTGGCTGGGCTCGACTACCTGACGACACAGAACGGTACGGCGGGGAGCGTGTTCGCGGGCAAGGTCGATCTGGCCCACGTCGGGGCGACCGGTCACTCGCTCGGTGGTGGCGCAGCCGTCGGCGCGGGTGCGGATCCGCGGGTGGACACGGTGGCACCGCTCGAGGGCGGTCCGTTCAACGACCCGGCGAAACTACACGGTCCGGCCCTGTACTTCGCAGGTCAGGCGGACATCATCGTGTGGCCGTCGGTTGTGCACGACCGGTACGCGCAGAGCAGTCACGTGCCCGCGATCTACGCCGAGCTGAAGGGCGCCGATCACTTCGTGGTGAGCCCCGACGGTGGGCAGTTCCGTGGCGCGATCACGGCCTGGTTCCGCTTCTGGCTGCTCGGCGACGAGCAGGCCAGCGCCGAATTCTTCGGTCAGTCCTGCACCAACTGCACGTCACCCATCTGGTCCAAGTTCGAACGCAACGCCAAGGCCACCGCGCTCTGATCTCCCAGGGTCCTCTCCGATCTGAACGGATGGTGAGAGAAGTCGTTTACCTGGTTGCAACAAGTGAAGAGTGTTGCTGAAACCGTTGGGTTCTGAACTGGAACAGACCCGCCGGGACGGCGGGGCGCCCCTAGGGTTCCGCTGCCGATTCCGGTGGGTCTGGTCCGAGAGGGGAGACGGCGCTTCGGCGCCGTTCCACGGCGGGACAAAAGCCCGGGAGGCCGCGAGGCCCGGGCATGCCGTGCGCGTTCCGGGCCGACTCGACGGAGGCCGGAATGTCAGCACCCTCTGATGTACTCACCGCCCCAGCAGATGATCTGAGCCGTTTCGGCTACGCCCAGCAGTTGTCCCGACGGGTCGGCAGCTACGCGTCGTTCGCCGCGGGCTTCTCGTTCGTCTCGATCCTGACCACGGTCTTCCAGCTGTTCGGCCTCGGCTTCAGCTTCGGCGGTACGGCGTTCTTCTGGACCTGGCCCGCCGTACTGGTCGGGCAGTTGATGGTCGCGCTCTGCTTCGCCGAACTGGCCGCCCGCTTCCCGCTCTCCGGGGCGATCTACCAATGGGCGCGCCGCCTCGGCGGGGCGGTCGTCGGCTGGTTCGCGGGCTGGACGATGGTGATCGCGCAGACCATCACGCTGGCCGCCGCGGCGATCGCCTTGCAGGTGGTCCTGCCCGCGGTCTGGTCCGGGTTCCAGTTGGTCGGCACCGACCCCGCGTTGTCGTCGAAGGACGGCGCCACGAACGCCGTCGTACTGGGCTGCATCCTGCTCGTCGCGACCACGATCCTGAATGCGACCAGCGTGCGGATTATGGCCGTGGTCAACTCGGTCGGCGTCACCTTGGAGCTCGTCGGCGTGGTGCTGATCATCATCCTGCTGACCAGCAAGGCCGAGCGCGGCCCCTCCGTCGTACTGCACACGACCAACCTCGACAGCACCACCGGGTACGTCGTTCCGTTGCTGATCTCGGCGTTGATGGCGGCGTACGTGTTGGTCGGTTTCGACAGTGCGGGCGAACTGGCGGAGGAGACGCACAAGCCGCGCGCGACCACGCCTCGGACGATCATCCGCGCGGTCGTTGCCTCCGGCATCGGTGGCGCGTTCCTGATCATCGCCGCGCTGATGGCCGCGCCCTCGGTGACCGACGGCGACCTCGCCACCCAAGGTCTGCCGTACGTGCTGACCAGCAGGCTCGGCACGACCACCGGCAAGCTCCTGCTGCTCGACGTCGCGCTCGCAGTTTGCGTGTGTACGCTGGCGATCCAGACCGCAGCAGCACGGATGATCTTCTCGATGGCCCGCGATAACGTGCTGCCCGGATCGGCCGTGCTGCGCCGCGTCTCGCCACGCACTGGCACCCCGGTCGCGGCGACCGTCGTACCGGGCGCCCTGGCCGCGCTCTGCCTGGTCGTCAACGTGGGCAATGCCGGTTTGTTCCTCGGTCTGACCAGCGTCTGCATCATGCTGCTCTACATTGCATACCTGCTGGTCACCACGCCCATGCTGGTACGGCGCCTCACCGGCAACGGCTTGCCCGGCGGAACCGATGAGGACGGCCGACCGCTGTTCTCGCTCGGCAGGTTCGGAGTGATCGTCAACTTCGTTGCCGTCGGCTACGGACTGGCGATGGCGATCAACCTCGGCTGGCCGCGTGCGGAGGTGTACAACCCGGTGCACTACCTCCCGCTGATCACCCTGGCCGTCGTGGGGATCGGTGGCGTGATCGCCTACCGCTTCCAGCGGAAGGCCTACCACCAGGCGGTGGCGGCGTGAAACACGACATCCCTGGGGACGCGGCCTGGTCGGTTCCGGTGCGGGCCGGGCGCGCAATCACGCTGACCGCGCTGGCCGAAAACGCCAACGCCTCGATGCTGATCATCGGGTCCGACCGCCTCGACCGGCTGAACATCCCGGACACCTTGAAGTCACAGATGACGGCGCGAATCCACGCAGGTCTGGTGTTGATGTCGGACCGCGGTCTGGCCCTGGCCACGGTGACCGCGTCAACCCTCGACTGGCACGACTGCCTGACCGGCTCCATCCCGAGCCCGCTTCTCCTGCTGGAGCTGGCAAAACACGGCCTCAGCGAAGCCGACCTCCACGGCTCCATCAACTTCTTCACGAAGGTCGGGATCGACGCCGACGCCAGGCTGGCGTTCGTCCCGGGGCACGCGACGGTTGGAGCCAGCGTGACGCTTCGGGCCGAGCAGGACTTGCTGGTGTTCATCTCGACCGCGCCTCACGTGTTGGCGACGACACCCGCGGGAGGCGTCGGCGTACAGATCGGTGCGGCGGAGGCTGGTGGTCCGGCAGGTTTGCGTCCGGAAGCCCTGCGTGCGTTGGAGTTGGTCCGATGAGCGCGCTGGATCAGATTGTCGAGCCCGGTGCGGGTGCCTTGCTCACAGTCCCGGCCGGCGGTCGGTTGCGGATTGTTGATCTGCACGGGAATCAGGCGGTCGACACGTTGTTCTACGACGCGCACGACATCGACAACCGGTACTCGGCCTTCGACACGATCCGCGCCCAGCAAGCCGTCTACCTGACGACCGGATCGCGACTGATGTCGACCCGTGGTGACGAGCTGGGGATCATCTCCGACGACACCTGCGGACGCCACGACACTGTCGGTGGTGCGTGCTCGCAGGAGAGCAACGTCATCCGGTACGGCGGCCACACCCGGCACCAGCACGCCTGCCGCCAAACCTTCCTCACCCTCGGCGCGCACGCCGGCATCGGCCAACGGCAGCTGACGCACAACGTCAACTTCTTCATGAACGTCCCTGTCACCCCTTCCGGTGAGCTGAAGTTCGACGACGGGCTGTCCGCGCCCGGCCGGTACGTCGAGGTGACGGCGAGCCGTGATCTCTTGGTACTGATCAGCAACTGCCCGCAGATCAACAACCCCTGCAACGGCTGGAACCCGACCCCGGTGCAGCTCCTGGGCTGGTGGTGACGGTGGCCGTCATCACGGTGCTGAGTCCTGGCCTGCAGACGACCGTGCAGGACTTGGCCGGACGGCCAGGGCTGTGGGATGTCGGCGTACCGCCGTCAGGTGCGGCCGATGAGCTCACCTTTGCCCTGGTGAACGCCGCGGTCGGCAATCCATCGAATGCGGCCGGGCTGGAGTGTGTGCAGACCGGTCCGGTGCTGACCTGTGACGAGGATCGGCTGATCTGCGTCGGAGGTGCGGCCCGGCAGGCGACGATCGACGGCTGGCCGGTGCGGCCCGGGCTGGTGGTCATGCTGCCGGCCGGCGCAGTCCTGGATCTCGGTCCGCTGGACGGGATGCGCGGGTATCTCGCGATCGAGGGCGGACTCGACGTACCAGCGGTTCTCGGTAGCCGATCCACCTTCGTGCTCGGTGGGTTCGGTGGTCAGGACGGCCGCCCGCTCGCGGCCGGTGATCAGTTGCCCTTGGGGCGTCGGGAGAACCTGCTGAGCCCGGTGAACGTCGAGTTGCCGGTGATTACGGACAGCTGGCAGGTGCGGGTGATCCCAGGACCGCACGGTGCGCCGGACCATCTGACGGCTGACGGTGTCGAGGCGTTCTTCGGGACCGAGTGGATCGTCGACCATCGGTCCGATCGGACTGGTATCCGGCTGGCCGGTCCGTTGCCCGGCTGGGCGCGGAGCGACGGTGGTGAGGCCGGGCTGCACCCGTCGAACGTGCACGACTCGGCCTATCCGGTCGGCGGGATCATGCTCTCCGGCGACACCCCGGTGATCGTCGGCAAGGACGGGCCGTCGCTCGGCGGGTTCGTCGTACCGGCGGTGGTGATCGAGGCCGACCGCTGGATGCTCGGGCAACTGCGACCTGGAGACCGGGTCAGATTGTTGCCGGTGGCAATCGAGGATGCCACCGCTGCGATGGTGACACGGCGAAGGTGGCTGGCGGATCTGCGGCAGGAGTCGTTGCCTGCTGCCACAATCCCCGGTACGGCGGCTCGGCCCGACGTACTGCATGCATCGGATCAGTACACGATTCGGTGTGCTGGGGAACGGCATCTGCTCGTCGAAGCTGGCTCCGCGGAACTCGACCTCACCGTCCGGGTGTGGATCCACCTGCTCGCGGAGGCGTTACGCGAGCATCGGCCTCCTGGTGTGACCGAGATCGTTGAGGGCGTTCGATCGTTGTTGGTTGCCCTGGACACCTCGCGACTGGGTCCGGTCGACCTGGCCGAACACCTTGTGCAGCTGGCTGAAAAGCTGGCGGATCCGGAGACCGTCGTACTGCCGGCTCGTGAAGTGACGTTGCCGATCGCGTTCGACCATCCGGAAGCGCATGAGGCGATGCGCCGGTATGCGACCTCGGTCCGGCCGGATGCGCCGTGGTGCCCGGACAACGTCGAGTTCATCCGGCGGGTCAACGATCTGGACGAGCGCGATGAAGTGTTCGAGATCGTGCAGCAGGCGACGTACCTGGTGGTCGGGCTGGGCGATGTCTACCTCGGGGCACCGGTCGCGGTGCCGATCGATCCGCGGCATCGGCTGGTGACCACGAAGTACAACCCGGCCCGCACCTGGACGCCACAGAACGCTGTCGGGATCGGCGGGATCTACCTGTGTGTGTACGGCATGGAGGGTCCTGGTGGGTACCAGTTGGTCGGGCGGACCGTGCCGGTGTGGAGACTCGGTGACGAGCGGCCGTGGCTGTTGCGGCAGTTCGACAAGATCAGGTTCACGCCGGTGAGTGTGGAGCAGTTGGCCCACGAGCGGGCCGAGATCGCGGCCGGACGGGCGGACCTGACGGTCTCCCCGGCCACCTTCTCGATCGCCGACGTGCGCCGGATCGAGCGGGAGGCGCCAGTGGACATCGCGACTCTGAGGGCACGGCGCCGGGCGGCGTTCGATGCGGAACGGGCAAGGTGGGGAGCATGAGCAACGCGGAATGGATCACCCGGGTGGACCCGGTCGAGCCGCAGCCCGGACCGCTGCGCGGGCTCACGATGGCGCTCAAGGACAACATCGACCTGGCCGGTGTCCCGACCACCGCCGGTGATCCGCGCAACGTCGTACCGGCTGTGGCCAACGCGTTCGTGGTCGACCGCCTGATCGCGGCCGGCGCCGTACCGCTGGGTAAGACGAACCTGGATCAGTACGCGACCGGCCTGGTCGGCACGAGGTCGCCGTACGGTGCCTGTCACTCGGTCTTCTCGGCGGAGCACATCTCGGGTGGATCGAGCTCGGGGAGCGCGGTGGCGGTCGCGACCGGTCAGGTCGACTTCGCGCTCGGCACGGACACGGCCGGGAGTGGTCGGGTGCCGGCCGCGTTCAACCGGCTCGTCGGTATCAAGCCGTCCCGCGGTCTGGTGTCGGCGCGTGGTGTCGTTCCGGCCTGTCGGTCGCTCGACTGCGTGACCGTGATGGCGCGGTCGGTCGAGACGGCTCGGCGCGCGTTCGAGGTGATGGTCGGTTTCGATCCGGACGACGCGTGGTCGCGGCGATACGAATCGCTGCCGCACAGCCGGCCAGGTCGTGCGGGTCCGCCGGTGATCGGCGTACCGGATCTCGATCTGGATCTCGATCCGTTGTACGAGAAGGCATGGCAGCAGATGCTCGGCGAAGCCCATCGGCTCGGGGAGGTCGTCCGGGTCGACATCCGCCCGTTGCTCGAGGCAGCAGACCTGCTGTACTCCGGGCCCTGGCTGGCCGAACGCTGGCTGGCGTTCGGGGACAAGCTGGACGACGTACCCGAGGTCGACCCGACGGTACGGCGAATTGTCCGGGGCGGCTCGGAGCTGACCGCGTCGGCGGCGTTCGCCGGTTTTGATCGGCTCGCCACTTTAGCCCGGGCGAGCGAGCCTTTGTGGACTGGGATTGACGCGCTGTTGTTGCCGGTGGCACCCAATCACCCGACCCTTGCCGAGGTGGCCGCCGACCCGATCGGCACGAACAGCCGGCTCGGTCGCTTCACCAACATGGTCAACCTGCTCGACCTCTGCGCAGTCGCCTTCCCCGGGCCGGACCGCGCCGACGGCCTGCCCTTCGGCGTCCAGCTGATCGCCCCAGCCGGCCACGACCACCTGCTGATCGACCTCGCCGCCCAATGGACCGACGAGGTCCTGCTGGCAGTAGCCGGCGCCCACCTCACCGGTCAGCCGCTCAACCCCGAGCTGGTACGACGCGGTGCGCGACTCGTCGAGTCGGCCCGGACCGCATCGACGTACCGGATGT
>NZ_SMKA01000017.1 GCF_004348455.1 Kribbella albertanoniae | reverse complement strand
GGTTGGTGCTGGCTCTGGGGGTGCTTGTACCGGTGTTGTTGCTGATACCGGCCGTGTTTTCGCCCCAGCAGTTAGCGGCGGCATTGTCCGCATCGTCGCGGCCCGCACTGGAGTCACCGCGGTCGACACCGGCGCTAGCGCTGGCGCCGGCACCGGTCGTGCTCGCACTGGCGCCGCTCGCACTGGCGCTGCTGCTGGGGGCAGGGGTGATCCAGCCGATCAGGGCGGCGAGTGCGGCACGGTCGGGCACCGGTGGCGGGTCGGCCCAGGACGGGCGGGTGACCTGGACACCTGCTGCGGTGATCGAGATTGCCCATTGGCCGTTGTGGACCGCGCGGTGGTGGGCAGCGCACAGTAGCGCGAGGTTCTGCAGGCTGGTGGGGCCGCCGTTGGCCCAATGCACGAGATGGTGGGCGTGGCACATCCACGGTGGTGCCTGGCACACCACGCAGCCTTTGTCGCGTTTGTTGAGGGCGCGGCGGATATAGCGGTTCACGAACCGCTGTTCGGTGCCGACATCCAAGGGCTGCGAATCGCCGCCCAAGACGATGGGCAGGACGGCGGCGTCGCAGGCGAGGAGCCGGACGGCGCCGGCGGACAGGTTGTCACCGAAGACCAGTTCACCCACCGCGCCGCTCGTCGTACCGGCTCCGGTTCCGCCGCCGAGGGCGGCTGGGGCCGCGGCCAGGGCGGCTTTGAGGTCGTTGAAGTCAATGGTGACGGTGATGTGCGGGATGCCGGGGTGGTCGGGGTTGCCGGCGGCGGCGTCCATCGTCGCCTTCAGCGCATCGGCCTGCCGCTGGTCCTGGGTCCGCGGGTCGCGTTCGCCGTCGATCGTCTTGTGCGGTTTCGATCCTTGGTGGATCTGGGTCTTGAGCTGTTCGCCGCTGGCACCGGCGAAGAACCCGGTGAACTTCACCCCACCCGCGGTCTGCCGCAACCGCAAGAACTCCTTCGCGACGGCTTCGTCCTCGGCCGGTTCAGGGCCGTCGGTGTCCAGCCTGGCCAGTACGTCTTGCCCGAACTTGGCGAGTTCACGGGGATTGGAGACCCGGGCCATCTTGACCATCTGCTCTTCGGCCACGGCCAACGTCTCAACCGGCACCGTCGAGGGTGCCTTCTCCAAGGTGCCCACGATGATCTTGGCCAGGTCAGGGCGCACGACCTCAGCCCGTGTCGGATCGGCAGGATCAGGCATCGCGGCCGCCACCACCGGGTACTTGCGCAGATTGGCCGTGAACGCGAGGTCTTTGCGGACTTCGCGACGGTCGAGCCGGTAGCGTTCCGAGACCAGTTCGATGGTGTCTCGGGCGCCCAGCTCCTGGGCGGCGCCCATCTCTTCCAGTCGGCCCATGGTCTGCAGCTCGTCGGTCTTCAGCAGGGCCTTGGCAGCCTGAATGGTGTCCAGGCGCGTCAGCAGTTCGCTGACGCTCTGGGTGTACACCGGGGGCATCGCCAAGATCTCCATACCCCAAAGCCTAGCCACCTCCACCGACATTTTTCGAGCTCAGAACCCTTTATATACAAGGAAAGTGTGGGCTGCTTGTGGGCTGGTTGCACACTCAACTTGCCCACACGTCACTACCCCCGGAATCTGGTGGATGATGGCAGGGTGAAGGACGACGGCAGGTTGATTGCCCTCATCGGTACGTCGAGTGCTGGGAAGTCGAGCACCGCGAAGCAGTTGCAGCTCGTGCTGCCCGAGCCCTATCTGCTGGTCGGCCTGGATCACTTCTACGACATGTTCCCGGCGGACTGGGGCGGCCATCGACGGGGGCCGGGACCTGGGTTCTGGCAGGAGACGCTGAGCGATCCGGATGGGAAGCCGCGGATCGTGACCCACTACGGCGATGCGGGCCGGCGAATGTTCGCCGGGATGCGCGCCGCCGTACTGGCGCTGCTGGATGCAGGGAACCACGTCATCCTTGACGACATGCCGGTGGACGAATCGATCGTGCCGGCCTGGCGGCACGCGCTGGAAGGGAGAGCGGTCTACTGGGTTGCGGTCGAGGCGCCGCTTGAGGTGATCGAGGCGCGCGAGTTGGAGCGCAACCATGGGCGGCATCTCGGCAATGCGCGCGGGCATCACGGGATAGGTCTGGACGGTCACTTCGACCTCCGGCTGGACTCGTCCGTCCTCACGCCGGAGGGACGCGCCGCGGCCGTCGTCAAAACTGCCGAGGCGGGTGGGTTCTTCAGCCGCGGGTGCGGTAGCGGGTCATTGCGCGGAGGAGCAGTTGGTTGATGGGGCCGGGGAGGGCGCGTTCCCATTCGCCGACTGTTTGGACTAGTTCGCCGCCGGTGCCGAGTTTCCAGCGGAGTAGGCCGAAGGCTCGGTCTTCGGGGTCGAGTGAGTCGGAGACACCGCGCATGTCGTAGCGATCGGCGCCTAGTTGCTGGGCGTCGGTCATCATCCGCCATTGCAGGATGTGGCTCGGGCGTACGTCGCGATGGTGGTTGGCGGAGGCGCCGGACTGGTACCAGACTCGCCGGCCGACGACGTTCATCGTGTGTGCGGCCAGCACTTCGCCGTGCCAGGTGGAGAGGTAGAGACGCATTCGCCCGGGTCGCTCGGCGTTCATCACGCGGTACTGCCGCTGGTAGTAGGCCAGGCTGCGCCCGAGGCGGAAGCCGTTGCGATGCTCGGTGGTCTGGAGCAATTCGAAGAACGCGGGGAGATCGCTCTCTGTGCCTTGCCGGATCTCGATCCCGGACTTCTCGGCCTTCTGGATGTTGCGCTTCCACTCCTTGCTCAGGCCGGCCCACAGCTCCGCAGGTGTCCGGCCGCTGATCGGGACCTGGAACAGGTACCGCGGCTGAGCGTCGCCGCCCGTTCCCTCCTCGCCACCGCGACTCCAGCCTAGGTCGCGCAAGCGCTCGGCGACCGAGGATCCGACCGGCTCGACGACATCCGGAAGTACGTCGTCGACGCGGCGTCCCCGTCGTACTGAGTTCTTGAGGGTTGAAGCCTGCCAGCGTTTCAGTACGGCGGGCGGCCCTAATCGGACTGCGAAGACCTGGCGCCGGTCCAGGTGCTCGAGGAGCGGATCCAGCCAGCGTTCGAGTCGGGGATCGGCCCAGTCGATGTCGGGGCCTTCTGGGAGGTAGGCGTACCAGCGGGAGACGCCCGGGAGCCGGCGGTACAGCACGAGCGTGGTGCCGACGGCTGAACCGTCGCTGTCGCGCCAGGCCAGTAATTCAGAGCTCCACTCCGTTTTCACGTCGGCCCAGGATGCCACTTGGAGAAAGCTCCGGCCGCCGTGGATGTCGGCCAGCGGGTGGTATTCCTCCGGAGCGATTACTCCGATCTCCAGTACTTCCGAACGTGTCCGGACTTCGGTCCTCACAAGTGCCTCCCCAGCGATCGCCTCTACCAGTAGAGACGGTGCGGAGCGCCGAAAAGTCACACGTGGGCTGGAGATCCGCCGGACGGGGCCAGGCGTCGGGGCAACAAAAAATCCACCCGGAAAGGGTGGACTGGAATCAATTTCTGTTTTATTCTGAGCGAATGCCCAAATGGAATGGAAATGCATTCCTATCAATAAACATATCAGCTGAAATTGCGAGGTGCAAGTCCGTGGAGTTTTGGCAGGGTGTGCGGCGGGTCGGGTTCGGTACGAAGCGGCTGGCGGGGCCCGGCTCCGGCAGCGAGGTCCGGGCGAAGGCTGTCTCGCTGGTACGGCGAGCGGTCGAGCTGGGCGTGAATCACCTGGACACGGCCGCGTTCTATCCGACGATTTCGCCGTCCGACAATGTGCGGGAGATGGAGTGTTTGCGGTGGGCCAACGAGGCCGTCCGGGAGGCGTTGACGTCGTACGACGGTGACGTGGTGATCGCGACCAAGGTCGGGGCGCTGGACCGTCCGCTGGCGCGCCCGGACGAATTGCCGGGGCTGGTGGAGCGCGAACTGCGCGATCTCGGCCGGGACACGCTCGATGTCGTCTACCTGCGCCAGCAAGGGCTGGAGTCGGTGGCCGAGCACTTCGGCGTACTGGCGGAGTTGCGGGACAAGGGCCTCATCCGCGGACTCGGGTTGTCGAACATCAAGGTGCACCATCTCGCCCAGGCGCAGGAGATCGCGCCGGTCGTCGCCGTTCAGAACCGGTACGGCGTGGGGTTCGGGCGGGTCAATGACGAACTCGTCCGGCTTTGTGGCGAGCAGGGTGTCGCCTACGTCCCGTACTTCGCATTGGCCGGGGCGTCTCGTGAGACCGGCGGAGTCAACACCCCCGACGTGGTGCAGCAGATCGCTGTGGCACATGACGCGACACCGGCCCAGATCCGGCTCGCGTGGACGCTGAGCCGCGGTGAGCACATGCTCGCGATTCCCGGCACGAGCAGCGTGCAGCACCTGGCGGAGAACCTGACCGCCGAATTCATCCACCTCTCCCCCACCGACATCGCCGCGCTGGACGCCGTACCGTCTAGCTGAACCGATCTGATCCGGCTGACTGATCTGGAGGCGCCGCGTGCTCAAGGCAGTGTTGTTCGATCTCGACGGCACCCTGGTCGAACAAGAGCACGCGGCGGCCCTGGCGGTGGTCGACTGGGCCGCGCAGTACGGGATCAAGGGGCCTGATGTCGCCGAGCGCTGGGCAGTGGTTTCCGACCGGCACTATCGCCGTTATCAGCGCCGGGAACTGACGTTCGACGAGCAGCGGCGTGCTCGGGTGCGCGAGTTCCTCGGTCTGCACGGCGACGACACTGAGATTGATGCGATCTTCGACGGCTATCTGTGGCGGTATGAGGCTGGCTGGCGGCTGTACGACGATGCCGTCCCCGCAGTACGACGGGCTCGCGCCGCCGGCCTGCACGTGGTGGTCTTCACCAACGGGAACTCGGCCCACCAGCAGCAGAAGCTCGACCGCTTCAGGCTCACCGCGGAGATCGACCGATTCATCTCGTCCGAGGACCTGCCTGCCGGGAAGCCCGACCCGCGGGCGTTCCGGCAGGCGTTGACGCTGATCGGGGTCGAGCCCGATCAGGCACTGATGGTCGGCGACTCACTCACGAACGACATCCACGGAGCGCTCGCTGTCGGCATGGGGGCCGTCCTGCTGGCGAGGTCCGGTCAGCACGCCGACATCGGCGTACGGCGGATCGCCAGCCTCGACGAACTCAACTGGTGAACGACAACTCGGCAGCTGATTGGACGCCCGCAGCGCGACCCGGTGCTCGGTGGTACTGCCAGTAGAGGTTGGTGTGGGCGATCACCTTGTCCGGGGTCGGAGCGCCGTACTCGGAGAGGTCCTCGGTGGTGTGGGCGTCGGAGACGAGCGTGACGTCGTAGCCACGCGTGATCGCGCCGTGCAGGGTTGAGCGGATGCACTCGTCGGTCTGCGCGCCGGTGATGAACACCCGGCCGATACCGCCGGCCGCCAGTACGGACTCGAGCTCGGTGTCCTCGAACGAGTCCGGGAAGGTCTTCGGAACGAGCGCCTCCGAGGCGTCAGGTTTGAGCTCAGGAACGAACTGCCACGCCTCGCTGTCCTTCACCAGATTCTCGCTCGAGTGCTGGATCCAGATCACCGGCACACCCTGCGTGCGGGCCGCGTCGATCGCGGTGTTGATGTTCGCAACCACCTGATCACGCTCATGCGCGCCGGAGACAACACCGGTCTGCACGTCGATCACCAGCAACGCCGTATTCGGCCGATCAGTCAGCGTAGTCATGTCATCTCTCCTCGGACTTGAGCGTGTCCGTGACAGTAGCTGGCGCCTCCGACAGTTTTTGTCAGGTGCGGATGCGGAGGCGGACGGTGGGGGCGTCGCCGTCGTCGAGGGACTCGGCTCGGCGGACCGCGGCCTTGATGGGGACGATGTAGTTGCCGTCCTTCGGGAACAGAGAGGTTTCCCAGGTGCTGGCGCCGATCTCGGCGGTGACCGGGATCATCCCCCAGCCGTAGCTGACGAAGCCGGACTCGGCTTCCAGGTAGGCGCATTCCTCTTCGGGGACCGTGATGAAGTACCACGGCGCCGGCCCGCGCCAGAACCAGATCTCTCCGCTGAACTCCAGCTCACGCACTGTTACTTGCCTCCAGCAATCGTCGCCCGAGATCCCGGGACGCTTCCTGTATTTCCGGCGAACCGAGGATCCGGAACGGCGCGTCCAGCTCCGCGAGCTTGCCGATGTACCAGAGCGGCTCGCTGGTGCTCGCCAGCAGCCGGGTCTGAGTGTCCGAGATCGCCTCCAGCCGGCCCATGCTCGGGGCGATCCGGTGCCGGACCTGATCGATCGGCGCGTCGATGACGATGTCGATCGGGTACTTCCAGCCCATCGCGAGATGCTCTTCGACGACCGCCAGCGGGTCCAGGTCGTCAGGCGTGCAGAACTCGCCGCCGGTCTCCTCGACACCTCGCACCTTGTCTACCCGGAGCACACGCTGCGCTTCCTTCGCATGTGACCAGCACAGCAGATACCAACGACCACGCCGTACGACGACCGCCCACGGGTCGACGTCCATCGGGGTGACCTTGTCGGGGCGGAGGCTGTAGTCGATCACGATGCGGCGTCGCTCGGTGCTGGCTGAGACGAGTGCTGCGGTGATCGCCGGCTCCGGGGCGCGGATCCCTGGATCG
Source organism: Kribbella albertanoniae (assembly GCF_004348455.1). Taxonomy (GTDB): domain Bacteria; phylum Actinomycetota; class Actinomycetes; order Propionibacteriales; family Kribbellaceae; genus Kribbella; species Kribbella albertanoniae. The sequence goes on along the minus strand of NZ_SMKA01000017.1, from coordinate 58,704 downwards.
GCGGCGCGAGTGCTCACCTTGCGGACCGCATCGGTCGTGCGGGCGATCGATTCCGGGAGGACGCGGATGATCTTGCCGAGTGCGCTCTCCACCGGATCATCGGCACCGCGCGGTCCCTCGAGCACGGCCATCACCAGGCCGAGCGCTTCAGTGGTGCTAAACATCAGGGGCGGCAGCCGCAGGCCGCGGCCGACGCGATAACCGCCGTACGGGCCGCGGACGGACTCGATCGGGATCTCGGCCTCGCGCAGGATCGCGACGTACCGGCGGGCGGCGCGTTCGGAGACGCCGAGCTTGTCGCCCAGCTGCTCGGCGGTGATGCCCGGGCGGTTCTGGATCAGTTCGAGCACCGTCAGCGTCCGCGCGGTCGGGCTCACGTCGTGTGCCATCGCGTCCCTTCGCTCGTCCGGTGCAAAAGCCTAACCGAGAAGGTAGTTGGACTCCGGAGGTGAGTAAGGTTCGGGAGTTCGTCTTTTTCAGGCTTCTAGTCCCAGGAAGTTTTTCGTGACCACATCCCCTCCCCAACCGCCGCAGAACCCGTACGGCGGCCAGCCCGCCAACTACGGTCCCCAGGCCGAGCAGTTCCCCCAGTACACCCAGCCCGGACAGCCGCAGGCCCCTCAGCCGCAGCAGCCCCAGTACGACCAGCCCCAGTACGGACAGCCACAGGCGCCGTACGGACAGCAGCAGCCGGGCCCGTACCAGCAGCAGTACGCGCAGCCGGGCGGCCAGTTCCCGCAGCCGGAGCAGTTCCCCCAGCAGGCGCAGTACCAGCCGGGCACCTGCCGGTTCTGCGGTGGCTTCCCGGCGGTCGACGCGACCGTGCGCGGCCACCAGGGGATGCTGATCGTGATGCGCTGGCTGAAGCTGACCGGCCCGTTCTGCAAGACCTGCGGTACGGCGACCGTCCGCGACATGACCGCGAAGACCATGGTCCAGGGCTGGTGGGGTATCGGCTCGGCGATCGTGACGCCGTTCGTCATGCTGTCCAACATCGGCCCGGCGCAGAAGTTCAAGCAGCTCCCCGAGCCGCAGCCCGGTCAGCGTCAGCCGATGAACGTGGGCAAGCCGCTGTTCAAGCGGCCGCAGGCTCTCATGCTGCTCGTCCCGATCGCGATCATCGCGGCGATCGTGATCGGCAACCTGACAACCACGTCGACCAGCGAGGCGACCGTCGGGTCCTGTGTCGTCAACAAGGGCACCGACTCCAACCCGGACGTGAAGGTCGTCGACTGCAGCAGCTCGGAGGCGCAGTACCGCGTCGTCGGCAAGCTCGACAACACCACCGACGACAGCCGGTGTGAGCAGTTCCCCGGCTTCGAAGCGTCGTACACGAAGAAGGAGCGCTACACCCGCTACACGCTCTGTCTCGGCTCGAAGTGACCTGACGGGCCCGGCCGGAAAAGGCCGGGCCCTCAGGCACCTTCTGTGTCAGGGTGACCGCGTGAGAGCTCTCGGTATCGACGTCCCGCCGGCCCTGCTCGACAAGTGGGTCGGCTGGCTCGCCCCTGACACGCAGCCGTTCTTCCTCACCCCGCAACAGGCGCAGGCCTGGGGGTTCGAGAACGATGGCCGCGAGCCCCGCGGCGAGGAGCGCGACACTTTCCGGACGTACGCCGTCGACTCGACCGCGAGCGTGATCGCGTGGCTGACCGAGCAGCAGTTCGCCGTGCTCGACAAGCCGATCCGTGCTCAGCTCGTCCGCGCCCAGGTGCGGCACGGCCGTAGTTCGGTCCCGACGGTTCGCAAGTGGCAGGGACTGCTCGGTCCTGAGCTCAAGGCGCAGGCCGACGGACACCGCTTCGTCTGGTGGAAATCCCTGCTCGCCGAGCATGCGGAAAAGATCCTGCAGACGTTCATCAGCGAAGACCTGCTTAGCCCGAGCAGGCATGCCGAGGTGACGAATTGGCCCGCCGCGCTCCCCCGCGCACGCGAGCTGGCCGGCACGTTCGCCGACGGCAGCGGACCGAACTGCTTCGGTACCGTCATGGCCGCCGCCGGAGTCGAGGGCGCGGACACGGTCTGGATGATGTGCGAGCCCTTCGAGGAGTGGCTCGCCGAGCACACCGCGCCTGGCGGCCGAGACGACGTACCAGGCACTGTCTTCGTCTGGCGCAACGAGGCGCGCGTGCAGCATGCCGCGATCACCATCGGCGACGGGTGGATGCTGCACAAGCCCGCGCAGACGTGGTGGTCGCCACGGAAGGTCCGCTCAGTCGCCGAGGTACGCCGCGCTACGCGGACCGCCGGCTGGCGGTTGTCGCGCCATAGGCTGATCGGATGAGGCTACTGGTCACCGGCGCGGCCGGGCTGCTCGGACGTGAAGTGGTGCGCCTGGCCGAGCACGACGTGGTCCCCACCTATCACTCGACACCGGTCGACGGCGGCGTGCGCCTCGACGTACGCGATCAGGCCGAGGTCGATGCGGTCATCCAGCGAGTCCGGCCGGACGCGATCATCCACGCAGCCTTCAAGCAGAGCGACTGGGTCACCACCGCGAACGGCCCCGCCAACCTCGCGCTCGCCGCTCGCGACATCAGGCTCGTCTTCGTCTCGACCGACGCCGTCTTCGGCAGTGGACCCGACCCGTACGACGAAGACGCCGCGCCGTGCCCAACTACGCCGTACGGCGCTGCGAAGGCGGCTGCCGAGACCGCGATCCGGGCGATCCACCCGAACGCCGTGATTGCCCGTACGTCGTTGATCGTCGGATCCGAGGGCATGTCGGAGTCGGAACGGCTGGCGCACGCGCTCGTTGGTGGCGCGTCAGGCGCGTTGTTCGCCGAGAACATCCGCTGCCCAGTGCACGTCACCGACCTCGCGACCGCATTGCTCGAGCTCACGCCGTCCGACCGCACCGGCGTCGTACACCTAGGCGGTCCAGAGGCCGTCAGCCGGCTGGAGCTCGGACGGCTGATCGCTGTCCGGGACGGTCTCGATCCGGAGGCCCTGCCGGCGTTGCCGGGTGCGATCTCGCACATCCGGCTGGACAGCACGCGGACGCAGCAGGTCCTCAAGACCAGGCTGCGTCCGGTGAGTGAATTCCTCAGACCGCTTCGGACGTGACCGGCGTACCGAGCTCGACGGTGCGGCTGACCGTGCAGAGCCGGTCGTGTGACATCTTCACCGCGCGCGGCAGCGCCTCGCGGGCCTTGTCGCCGTCCTCGCCCTCGGGGAACCGGATCGTGAACTCGACCGCCAGGTTCTCCATCCGGTTGCCCTGCTCGGCGTCGCGGATCTTGTCACCACGGACCACCGCGCTGAACTCGGTCGGCTCCGCCCGCCGGCTGACCACGACGTCGACGTCGATCGCCGAACACGTCCCGATCGCGGCCAGCAGCAGCTCGACCGGCGTGAAGTCGGTGTCCTCGCCGCCCGAACCGACGGTGATGCTGCCACCGCGGTCGTTGGTCACCCGGTAGCTGCTGTTCGCCAGGCGCTCGAAGCCGACCTGACGCAGAGAGTCGCCCATAGCCATCACAATCTGTTGCCCGCGGCAACGTCAGAGGTTCGCGAGTGCCTCGGCGACCGGAGTCTCCCCGGCCACGAGTTCCAGGATCCGGCCGATCGAGGCCGGCGTCGTACACAGTCCGGCCAGTGTCAGCGCCACGTCGTCCCGGCTGATGCTGCCGTCGCCGGTCCGGTCGGCGATCAGGATCCGCCCGGTCCCGGCGTCGTTGGTCAGGTGCCCCGGCCGCAGGATGGTCCAGTCCAGATCGCGGCCGCGCAGATCGTCCTCGGCCGCCTTCTTCGCGCGCAGGTAGACCGTGAACGTCTCGTCGCCGGTCAGCGTGTCGGCCCGGTCCGCACCCATCGAGCCGACCTGGATGTGCCGCCGTACCCCGGCCTGCTCGGACGCCTCCGCGAACAATGCGGCAGCTCCACGATCCACGGTGTCCTTGCGGTCGTTCCCGCTGCCCGGCCCGGCGCCGGCGGCGAAGATCGCCACATCGGCCTTCGCCAGTACGTCGGCGACTGCATCGGTCCCGGCCCGCTCCAGATCCAGTACGGCGGCCCGTCCGCCGGCCGCGGCGATATCCGCCTCGTGATCGGGGTTGCGAACCAGCCCGACCACCTCGTGCCCGTCACCACTCAGCAGCTTGGTCAGCCGGAGAGCGATCTGCCCGTGTCCACCCGCAATCACGACTCGCATGTTCAGAGCCTAGCTCGCGTCGGGCAGACTGGGCGGGTGCCGTATGCAACAGCACTTGATGGTGTCCGGATCGGTTACCAGGTCAGTGGCGCGGGGCAACCACTGGTCCTGCTGGCCGGTCAGTCCAACAATCACACCTGGTGGGACCCGGTCCGCGCCGACTACGAGGCGGCGTACCGGACGATCACACTGGACTGGCGCGGTACCGGGATCAGCGACAAGCCGGACGAGGTCTACAGCACCCCGGGCTTCGCCGAAGACGTGATCGCGGTCCTCGACGCACTCGGTCTGCCGAGCGCGCATGTCTACGGGACGTCGATGGGCGGGCGGGTCGCGCAGTGGATCGCGATCAACCACGCGGACCGGCTCGACCGGCTGATTCTCGGCTGTACGTCGCCTGGTCCGGCGCACGGGTTTGAGCGCAGTCAGGAACTCCGCCGGGCGCTCGCCGATCCGGTGCGCGGTGGGCGGGTGCTCGTCGACCTCATGTACACACCTCAGTGGCGGGCCACGAACCCCGGTCCGTATCCGGTGCTCGGCGATCGCGACATGCCGCCGTACGCGAAGGCCCGGCACCTGGTCGCGAGCAACAAGCACGAGTCCTGGGACCGCCTGCCGGACATCACCGCGCCGACCCTGATTCTGCACGGCTCCGAGGACGTTTTCAGCCCGGTCGCCAACGCCCAGGTCCTCGCCGACCGGATCCCCAACTCCCGCACCGAGATCATCCGCGGCGCCCGCCACGCCTACTTCCACGAGTACCACCCCGTCGCCGGCCCGCTGGCGCTGTCCTTCCTGGCTGAGGGACAACCGTAAGGACAGGAGGTCTCCGCCGAATCGGAGCGACTGCGCGCCGGCTCAGGCGTGGGACAGCATCTACGTAGACGCCTACATCCTGTCGTTCGGATTGTTGTTCGGGCTGTGGCGCAGGATGGGGCGGAGGGTTTCGAGGACGGTGGGGTCCTCGATGGTGGAGGGGATCGGTTCGTCGCGGCCGTCGGCGATACCGCGCATGGTTTTGCGGAGGATCTTGCCGGAGCGGGTCTTGGGGAGACCGTCGACGACGGAGACGTCGCGGAAGGCGGCGACCGGGCCGATCTCACGGCGGACTGCGGCGACGAGCTCGGCCTGCAATCTGCCGGGGTCGATGTCGGCGCCGGCTTTGAGGACGACGAGGCCGCGCGGGAGCTGGCCTTTCAGGGCGTCGCGGACTCCGATGACTGCACATTCGGCGACCGCTGGGTGGGCGGCCAAGACGGCTTCCATGGCTCCGGTGGAGAGGCGGTGGCCGGCGACGTTGATGACGTCGTCGGTGCGGCCCATCACGAAGACGTAGCCGTCCTCGTCGAGGTAGCCGGAATCGCCGGTGAGGTAGTAGCCGTCGTACCGGGTCAGGTAATTGTCGACATAACGCTGATCGTCGCCCCACAGGGTCGGCAGGGCGCCGGGCGGCAGGGGCAGCTTGATCGCGATCGAACCCTCCTCCCCCGCCGGCTGCTGATCGCCGGCACCGTCCAGGATCTGCACATCCCATCCGGGGACCGGGACGGTGGCTGAGCCAGGTTTGGTGGCGAGCGGTTCGAGGCCGCGGGGATTCGCGGCGATCGGCCAACCGGTTTCGGTCTGCCACCAGTGGTCGACGACCGGGACGCCGAGGTGCTCGTGCGCCCAGCGGTAGGTCTCGGGGTCGAGGCGTTCCCCGGCCAGGAACAGTGTGCGCAGGCGGCTCAGGTCGTAGCCGGCAGCCAGCTTGGCTTCGGGGTCGACCTTCTTGATCGCGCGGATCGCGGTCGGTGCGGTGAAGAGAGCGCTGGCTCCGTGCTCCGCGATCACCCGCCAGAACGCGCCCGCATCCGGCGTACCGACGGGCTTGCCTTCGTAGAGCACAGTCGTCGCGCCTACCAGCAGCGGTGCGTAGACGATGTAGGAGTGGCCAACCACCCAGCCGACATCGGAAGCTGTCCACCACACGTCACCTGGGCCGATGTCGTAGATCGCTCGCATCGACCAGGCCAAAGCGACCGCGTGGCCGCCGTTGTCGCGGACGACGCCCTTCGGCTTCCCGGTCGTTCCGGACGTGTAGAGGATGTAGAGCGGGTCGGTCGCCGCGACCGGGACCGGGTCGGCAGGTGCGGCTTCGAGCGTGGCCCAGTCGAGATCGCGCTCGCCGAGAGCTGCCTGTGCGGCGGACCGCTGCAGCACGATCGTGTGCTCGGGTTGATGCATGCTCAGTGTCAGGGCCTCATCGATGATCGGCTTGTACTCGACCACACGCGTCGGCTCGATCCCGCAGGAGGCGGACACGATCACCCGCGGCGTCGCGTCATCGATCCGAGCCGCGAGCTCCTTCGGGGCGAAGCCGCCGAACACGACCGAATGGATCGCGCCCAGCCGGGCGCACGCGAGCATCGCGATGACCGCCTCCGGGACCATCGGCATGTAGATGATCACCCGGTCTCCGTGGCCGACGCCGAGCCCCGCGAGCGCTCCGGCGAATCGGGCCACCTCGTCGCGCAGTTCGGCGTACGTGAAGGATCTTGAGCTGTCGGTCACCGGTGAGTCGTGGATCAGCGCAACGCGGTCGCCGTGCCCGGCTTCGACGTGCCGGTCCAGACAGTTGTACGACGTATTGAGGGCCGCGTCAGGAAACCATCGGTACAGCGGTGCAGCCGAGTCATCCAGCGCGCGGGTCGGTGGGGTCGTCCAGGTGATGGCCTGGGCAGCCTCCAACCAGAACGCTTCCGGATCGTCCAGGCTCCGCCGGTAACTCTCCTCATACGCACCCATGCCAGCATCGTGGCAGGGTTGACGCATGACGGTAAATGTCCAGGACGTGCGGGCAGCGGCAGAGCGGATCACCGGACGGGTACGGCGGACTCCGGTGATCGAGGTGTCACCCGGGATCGTGTTCAAGCTCGAACTGCTGCAGCACACCGGTTCGTTCAAGCCGCGGGGTGCGTTCAACCGCCTTCTGCTCGCGAAGGAGAACGGCGAACTCACCGGGCAGGGTGTGGTCGCGGCCTCAGGCGGGAACGCGGGGCTGGCCTCGGCGTACGCGGCGCGCGAACTCGGCGTACCGGCGCGGATCTTCGTCCCCGTCAACGCACCCGCGCCCAAGGTCGCCAAGCTGCGCACGCTCGGTGCGGATGTGGTGCAGGTCGGGAATGAGTACGCCGAGGCTTACGCGGCGGCCGTGATTTCGCGCGACGAGACCGACGCGCTGCTGGTGCATGCTTTCGACCAGCCGGAGATCGTCGCCGGTCAGGGCACGGTCGGGCTCGAGCTGCTGGAGCAGGTTGAGGCCTTCGACACCGTCCTGGTCGCGGTCGGCGGTGGTGGTCTCGTCGCCGGGATCGCGACGGCGATCGGCGACCGGGCCAAGGTGATCGGAGTCGAACCGGTTCTGGCGCCTGCCCTGCATCGCGCGCTGGAGGCCGGTCAGCCGGTCGACGGACCGGTGGGTGGAGTCGCGGCTGATTCGCTCGGTGCGCGGCGGCTCGGGGATATCGCGTTCGCGGTCGCACAGAAGGAAGGCATCGGCTCGCTGCTGGTCGAGGAGGAAGCGATCATCGCGGCGCGCAGCAAGCTCTGGCACGACTACCACCTCGCCGTAGAACACGGCGCCGCCACCGCCTTCGCCGCCCTCGACTCAGCCGTCTACCAACCAGCCGACGGCGAACGCGTAGTCGTCCTCGTCTGCGGAGCCAACACCGACCCCGCAACCCTCCCCTAACACGAACCTCCCGAGCCGGCGTGCCGAGCCAGTACGACGTTGAGCACGGTTCAACCATGTACGCGGCCGGAAGGTGGTTGACGCGTGCCCAAGGCGAGCGGCCGGGCGACCTTGAGCACGGTTCAACCGTTGCGCCGGGTGTCGGATGGTTGGTGGATGCTCAAGGTGACTCCCGCGCCGGCGATCTCGGGTAGGGGGCGCCGAGGGACGGCGGTGGGGCTATCTGACTTTGGGTTTGTCGTCGGCTAGGAGCCAGGCGGCGAGGATGCCGGCGATGGCGCCGAAGAGGTGGCCTTGCCAGGAGATGCCGTCCTGGGGCAGGAGGCCGCCGAGCAGAGCGCTGCCCCAGACGACGATCACCACGATGCCGACGAGGACCTGGGTGAGGCGGCGGTTGAAGATGCCGCGGGCGACCAGGTAGGCGGCGTAGCCGAAGACGACGCCGCTGGCGCCGATGGTGATCGTGTTCGGTGGGGAGATCAGCCAGGTGCCGAAGCCGCCGATCACCGCGACGACCGCTGTGACCGCGGCCAGTCGGGCGGCGCCGCTGAGGGCGATCAGCGCGCCGAGGGTGACGAGGGGCAGCGTGTTCGAGATCAGGTGCCCGAACCCGAGGTGCAGGAACGGCGACGTGACGATGCCGACGAGCCCCTCCGGGTCGCGGGCGATGATCCCGTACTGATCGAGCCGGCCGCTCAAGGCCGTGTCGATGATCTCGCTGAGCCACATCAGCCCGATCAGCGCGGCCAGCAGCTTCAGCCCACTCCCGATCCGGGATGTGTCCACCGCCCGCCCGGTGCGCTTCGCGGGTGTCTGAAAGCTCATGCCACCAACGATGCCGTACTGCACCAAGTCTCAGGACGCGGCGGGCGCGGCGACAGCGCAGCGTGATCTCTGGGATACTCAAGGTGGCTGTCGAGTGGGGCTGGGGGAAACGCGATGCCGGTCGCTGTCTACGTGCTCGGGTTGAGCATCTTCGCGCAGGGAACGTCCGAGCTGATGCTGGCCGGACTGCTGCCCGAGCTGTCCACGGACCTCGGAGTATCCATTCCGGCCGCCGGCCTGCTGATCTCGGCGTTCGCGCTCGGCATGCTGCTCGGTGCCCCGATCCTTGCCGTGCTCACGCTCAAGTGGTCCCGCCGTACGGCGCTGTTGCTGTTCCTCGGCATCTTCGCACTGACCCACGTCGCGGGCGCCCTGACTCCGAACTACGCCGTCCTGCTCGCTACCCGCATCATCGGCGCCTTCGTGTACGCCGGGTTCTGGTCAGTCGCTGCCGTCACAGTCGTGGCGCTCGTGCCCACCAACCGCCGGGCGCGCGCGATGAGCATCGTCACCGGCGGTCTGACCATCGCCACCATCGTCGGTCTCCCGATCGGCACCGTCCTCGGCCAGCACCTAGGTTGGCGCGCAGCCTTCTGGACGGTCGCCGGACTGTGCCTGCTCGCAATGGTCGGCGTCGTACGAACCATCCCAGCGGGCCGGCCAGATCCCGCAGCCGCGCCCCGGTTGCGGGAGGAGCTCAGAGCCCTCCGGAGCCCGCGGTTGTGGCTTGCGTTCGCCACGACGGCACTGGTCACGGCGTCGATCCTCGTCGTGTTCAGCTACCTGGCACCGCTGCTCATCCAGACCACCGGCCTGCCACCAGGCGCCGTACCGGGAGTGCTCGCGCTCTACGGGCTCGGTTCGTTCATCGGGATCGCGCTCGGCGGCCGGACCGCGGACGCGATGCCGTTCCACACGCTCTTCACCGGAATCAGTGGGCTGGTCATCCTGTCAGCCGTCCTCGCGCTCACCGCCGGCAGCCCGATCGTGGCGGTCGCGACGATCTTCCTGCTCGGTGGCTTCGGATTCGCCGTGAACCCGGCGCTCAACGCCCGCGTCTTCAGCCTGGCCGGCAACGCACCCACGCTGGCGACCGCGACGAACTTCTCCTCGTTCAACATCGGCATCACGCTCGGGCCGTGGCTCGGTGGGATCGCGATCAACGCAGGGGCCGGGTATCGCTTCCTCGGCTGGATCGCGGTCGCCACCGGGCTCACGGCCCTCGCGACGGTCGTGGTGGCCGCCTATCTGCCGGTCAGTTCACCGGACCACTCGGGTCGAGGTGCGACGGATCGAAGTCGGCCTTCCGCTTGAACACGTACTTGTTCAGCAGCCAGGTCAGCACCCACAGACCGAGGCCGAGCAGCATCAGCCAGCCCGCGATCTTGTAGTCCTTCGTCGCCCGCCCGGACAGCGGGCTGGCCAGGTAGACGCACAGGACGGCTCCGAGCACCGGCAGCACGGTCGGTGCGTGGAAGTGCTTGTGCTCGACCCGGTCCCGGCGCAGCACCAGTACGGCGACATTCACGATCGCGAACACGCACAGCAGCAGGAACGCCGTCGTACCGCCGAGCGCCGTCAGGTCGGCGTACCCGATCAGGACGAAAGCGAGTGCGGTGGTGAAAATGATCGCGATGTACGGCGTCCGGCGCTTGGGCAGGATGCGGCCGAGCGGACCCGGCAGCACCTTCTCGTGCGACATGCCGTACAGCAGGCGGCTGGCCATCAGCATGTTGATCAGCGCCGAGTTGGCGACCGCGAACATGGTGATCCAGGCGAAGATCTCGAGCGGGAAGCCCGGAGCGCCGGCCTCGATCACCTTGAGCAGCGGAGCATCGCCCTTCGTCAGCTCGGCCGGCGGCACCAGCGCGATCGCGGAGATCGCGACGGCCACGTAGATGACACCGGTGACGCTCAGGCCGATCAGCATGATCTTCGGGAAGATCCGGACCGGGTCCTTGGTCTCCTCGGCCATGTTGACCGAGTCCTCGAAACCGACCATCGCGAAGAAGGCCAGCGCGGTCGCCGCGGTCACCGCACTGAACGGTGACTCCCCCGCCGGCACGTTGAACTCGGTCAGCCGCGAGGTGTCGCCCTCACCGCCGATCAGGGCCCAGGCGCCGACGCCGATCACGATCAGCAGACCGCTCAGCTCGATCACGGTCAGGACGACGTTCGCCTTCACACTCTCGCCGACGCCACGCAGGTTCACCAGCGCGATCAGCGTCATGAACGCGAGCGAGGTGATCATCAGCACCGAGCCGCGTTCCTTGTCGAGCCCGACCGCGGTGAAGAAGTTCGCCGCGAACGCCTTCGATGCACTGGAGGCCGAGGTCAGACCGGAGCACATCACCGCGAAGGTGAGCAGGAAGGTCAGGATGTGGATCCCGAACGCCTTGTGCGTGTAGACCGCGGCGCCACCCGCCTTCGGGTACTTGGTGACGAGCTCGAGGTAGGCGGTCGCGGTCAGCAGCGCCACCACGAACGCGCACAGGAAGGGCAGCCAGACCGCGCCGCCGACTTGACCGGCCACCTTCCCGGTCAGCGCGTAGACGCCGGTGCCGAGGATGTCGCCGACCACGAACAGCAGCAACAGCCCGGGCCCCATGACCCGTTTCAGTTCGGGCCGGTCACCCGTCGCAGGCGCTGCGACCGCGCCTGAGGTGTCGCTCATTGTGCCTCCCTGGATTCGGTGCGTCAGTGGACCATATCCAAGGGTGCAATCGCCACGGCTCACGCTGCGGGGTGTGGCCGGAAGGTGACCGGCTTCGCCTGCGAACATATGGCCCGTGATGCACCTTCGTCTCATCGTCCCACCGGACCGCAGCACCCGCGTCCGGGACACGCTCGTCGACGATCCACGGGTCACGAGCGTGGTCTGCCTGCCCGGCGCCGCTCAGCGACCGGCCGGTGACGTCATCGAGTGCGATGTCACCCGCGAGGCGACCTCGGACATCCTCGACTTCCTGAAAGATCAGGGACTGTACGACGAAGGCTCGGTCGCGGTCGCCGTTGTCGAGTCGGCGCCGTCGCGCAACGCCCGCGCGACCGAGAAGGCGGCACCCGGTGCACCTGATGACGCCGTGATCTGGGACGCGGTCGTCGACAAGGCGTACAGCGAGGCCAGTGGCTCGTGGAGCTACTACACCTTCCTCACGCTGGCCACGATGATCGCCGCGGTGGCCGTCGTGACCGACTCGTCGATCCTGGTGGTCGGGGCGATGGTCGTCGGCCCCGAGTTCGGAGTCGTGGCGGCACTCGCGGTCGGCCTGGCCCTGCGCAGCCGCGGTCTGACCTGGAGGGCCGCCGTACTGCTCGTCCAGGGCTTTGCGATCGCGATCGTGCTCACCGCGATCGCTGCCCTGTTGGCCCGCGCGGTGGGGTGGGTCGACACCGAGTCGATCACCGCGGCCCGGCCGCTGACCGGATTCATCTGGCGACCGGACAAGTGGTCGGCCGTGGTCGCCGTACTCGCCGGCTGTGCCGGGGTGCTGTCACAGACAGCCGGCCGGTCGAACGCCTTGGTCGGCGTCTTCATCTCCGTGACGACCGTGCCGGCTGCCGGTGACCTGGCGCTGTCCGTCGCGTTGTGGGCACCCCATCACATCGGCGGCGCGGCCGCGCAGCTCGGCATCAACCTGGCCGGTATGACGGCGGCCGGGGTACTCACCTTGCTCGTCCAGCGCACGATCTGGCGTGCCCAGTAGTCAGACCCAGTAGTCAGCAGGTGGCGAGCATGCCCTGCAGCGCGGTCTTCTCGGCGGCCTGCAGCGACAAGCCGTAGGTGTGCTTCACCCAGATCCACTCGCGGGCGTAGACGCAATGCACCGAGGCGTTCGGCGGCTTCCAGGCGGCCGGGTCCTTGTCACCCTTGGAGCGGTTGCTCGACGCCGTGACCGCGATCAATTGCGCGATGGTCAGGTCGTTGGCGAACTGCTCGCGCTTCGCGGTCGTCCACCCGCTCGCTCCGGACTTCCAGGCCTCGGAGAGCGCGACGATGTGGTCGATGTCGATGGTCGAGTCGTCGGTGACCCAGACGGCGTCGTACACGCTGTACCAACGACCACCGGTCGGTTCGCACTGGCTGTCCACGGTGACGTTGGTGCCGTCGCGTTTGAGGACTTCGTCGCGGGTGTCGCAGGTACCCGACACGGTGTGCCAGTGCGGGAACTTGTCCCGCGAGTACCCGGTACTCGACCCCTCGGCCTTCACCGTCAGGCCGTTCAGCTGGGTGGTCGCCGTACTGGCACTCGGCGGGGTCGGCGGATAGGCGAAGGCTGGGCTCGAGGTGAGCACCCAGACCGCTAGGACGGAGATCAGTAGGGCGGTGAAACGTCGCATCAGTCAGGCCTTCCGAAGGGCGGATCCCCCCTGACGTTGCTGCCCTCAAGCCTTCCCCGACCCGCTCATCCCGGAAACCACCTGGTGATGAAACCCGCGTGAACCCCAGTCACTTAGCAGGCGACGCCGTAGGCCGAGGCTTAGTCCCCACCTTCGGCAGATTCAACGTCGCCACCACCTGCCGAGTCAGCGCAACCGCGTCATCGACCGCCTTCCGGCCTTCCACCGCGTCGTGAATGGTCACGCCGTAGTGCCAGTCTCCAACAATCAGGTCACAGGTCCCCGCGCCGAGATGAAGGGTCGCGTCGGACGCTGCAAAACCCATCCCTTCAGCAGCCGGAAAGACATAGTCCGCACGTCCAGACGCCAGAACCTCCGCCACTTGCGCGTCATCCTCTCCGATGAGGCCAAGCGGCTGGACAGATATAGAGATGGCGCGCTTGCCCTTCGTCGATGCAGTGGACACCTCACAGGTCGCCGCCGCCAGGGTCGACCCGTCAGGATTCTTCCTGTGGGCGTCCCGTCTGTCTCCCTGTGCGTCGTACTCGGCTGTCCCCAGAGCGATCGACAGGCTCTCCTTGGAGACAAACCTGCAGGCGAGATCGCCGGACACGGAGGTCGTCGGCAACGGCAACGGCCGCCGATCCTCCGCCATCGCCGAACATGCCGCCACACCGATCAGCGCCACCGATGCAGCCGCGAAACCGCGAACCATCCTCACTTGGCGGGCGTCACCGTCGGTCGTGGCTTAGTCCCCACCTTCGGCAGGTTCAACGTCGCCACTACCTGCCGAGTCAACGCAACCGCGTCATCGACCGCGTTCCTGCCCTCGACTGCCTTCTGGATGGCCACCGTGTAGTGCCAGTCACCACGAATCAGATGCGAGACGCCGGCCCCGCTGTAGACAACCTGGTCGGAGGTGGCGAAGCCCTCCCCATCGGACGCTGGAAAGACAAACTGAGCGCCGCCTGCAGCAAGAACGCGAGGAACGATGGCGTCTGCTTTCGCGGCAAGCCCAAGCGGCTGAACCGCGACGATGAGCGCCCTGTCTCCTTTCACAGTATCTGCGTAAAAGTCGCAGATTGCCTGCGCCAGACTCGACCCATCCGGATTGGTCCCAGCGTCGACCTTCGACCCCGTCGCCGTGAAATCGGTGGTGCCCAGCGCAACCGCAACACTCTCCTGTGACACGAATCCGCACGCGAGCTCCCCTGACGCCGCAGTCGTCGGCAACGGCCGCTGGTCCTCGCCCTTGGACGAATCGGTACAGCCCGCGGTGACCAGCAGCACCGTTGTCACAACAAAACTTCGGATCCAGACGTGACGTGTCCCAAGTGTCATGAATGCCTACACCTTCAGAGAGCCGGGAATTTCAGGCGGTACGGAAGGATCACCGATAAATTGATCCACTTCATCGGGGCTTGCTGTGCACGCACGGCCCAGTTCGTATAGGCGCGGCTTGTGAAGTCGAACGCGAGCGGCTCGACCGGATGCCCATCCGGCCCCAGCTTGAACGCAGCATTCGGCGGCGGGACGAACTTGTCTGGTGCCTGCGGCGTGTTCGCACCGGCGTAGACCTCTCGCGCGAAATAGCCGGCATCCAAGAGACTGGTCATCGCCAAGTCCCTCAGACGCGTTTGACCTGAGGCGGCTGCCGCGTTCCAGACCTCGTCGGCATCCTGTTTGGGACCCTTGGCGATTGCGTCGAGCACTGCCGACTTGGCGTTGTCGAGTAACAGGCCCGTCCAGGGTCCCTTGGGTGCGGGAATGATCGGCAGTTTGAGTGCGAGGCCGAGCGCACGCGAGACAGCCTCCGCCTTGCGCTTCTGGAAGGCTTGATCCGCGCTGTCTCCGAGATATGCATCATTCATCACCTCGCTCAGAGTGTTTGCGAGCTGGCCTGCGACGGCATCAGCCGCCGGTGAGTTCTCATGTCCCGTCAGCAACTTGACTGCATTGCCCGGGTCCTTGGCGAGGCCGGCTGCGAGACCTTGACCGAAGAGCAACTGACCAGCCGCCAACACTCCGACGGATACGATCATTACGTTGCCTTCGTCCGCACCGATGAGTTTCAGCAAGTTCTTTAGTGAATTCGCATCCATGGTCGCACCGAGTGGGCCGTCACTTGGGAAGAACTGTCCCTCATCCGGGGCGTACTTGTCGCTTTTCTGTATCCAGCCCTTGGTGAGGTCGTCGCTCTCCAGAGTCGGTACACCAGCGACACGAATGAGATCGGGAGCATAACTGGCGAACATGTGGGCAAGGCTGTCTCGCATGGACATGCCAGGTTCCCAGCCCTGCTTCTCGTTCAGGCCCATGAACCAGCCGCCGTCTTTGCCCTGGCCGACCTGCTGGCCCATCAGGGCGAAGGTTTGGCTTGCGATGGTGGCGGAGGTTCGGCCGTTGTCGGTGCGGTCTCGCCAGGTGGTGGTGGCTGTTTGGAGGGCGTTGCCCAGGCCGTCGCCGTTGTCGTAGTGCCAGGTGCGGTCCTGGAGGAGGTACTTCAGGCGATTGTTGACGACGACTTGCTGGCCGTTGATCTCGACGGTGGTGGGAGCGGCATGGGAGTTGGCGACGTCGAAGAAGTTTTGGGCGGACTGGGGGTTGTGGGAGAGGGCTTCCAGGATGTTTGCCATCGGGTCCGGCATGGCTTTGCCGTCGGGCTGGTAGGCGCCGGCGAAGGAGTGGTAGGGCTCCCAGTAGCTGCGTGGTTCCCAGACCGGGTCTTCCTTGTGGGCGTACTCGTAGTCGTAGACCTTGGTGCTGACGGTGTCCAGGAACTTCGTGGAGAAGCGGCCGTAGGGCAGGAGCATCGAAAGGGACTGGCCTTGGCCGTAGGCGACGTCGGAAGGGGTAGAACTTCGGGTCTTGCCCTCGGTGATCGCGTCCGCGTACTTCTCGGCGAAGCCGGGTGGCAGGCCGACACCCTCGAGGTCGCGGGTTGCGGTGCCGAGGGTCGTGCCCAGGCCCGTTACCAGCGAGGTGTACTGGACCTTCCACTGCTCGAGCTCTGCGGACTTCGGTCCTGACTCGGCAATGATTCGCTCGCGTTCGCGAGAGGCTAGGCGGAGAGCCCAGGAGACCTGCTTGAGGTCCGCGTTGCCGGCGAAACCCAGCGCGAAGTACGGGTCGTTCTGGTTCTTGGCCAGTACGGCGATCAATTCGGGACTGAGCGTGCTGTGCGCTCCGTTGACCTGCTTGGCGGCGTCGGCGCCCAGGGCACGGGCCTGGTCCGGCGGGAGAGTTGACAGGAGCGACTCGTCGATCTTGACGATGCCTCGCTGGCCTGCGGCTCGCTGGCCGAAGGTGATGGCTTGGTTCTCGATCTGCTGAGCCAGCGCCAGCCTGCGGCGGAGGCCTGGGAGTTGGTCGTTCACCCACCCGGCCGCTTGGTTGATGGTGGCCGTCTGCGACGCCCCGCCGAGAACGCCGGTGCTGGTGCGCTTGATCTGGCCGGCTGAACTCATCAACGCACCTGCAGCGTCTGTCATCCGCCGGATCAGGTCGTTCAGGATGACCAGGTCGATACTTGCGATCGTCACTCGACGCGCCCCTGGTTGCGCCAACGGACCTGCCAGGCGGTCGGCGCGACCTGCTCCGGCTCGCCTCGGTAGATGGTCTCGAGCTCGGTGACGCATGCTGTCGCGGCTGCCTTCACGGCTCTGTCCCGGCCCTGGAGATCGGCGCTGAACGCACCCGACGCTCCTCCGGTCCACGCTCCCGCCGCGAAGGCCTTCTTAGCCGCTTCGAGCGCGATTGCCGCAGCGTGTGCCTGTGAGCGCAAGGTCGGCAGAGCCCTGCCCACCGCATGCTTGTACGGGTTCGGAACTTCCCCAGTCATCGTCTCCCCCAGAATCCGCCTACCGGGAGAGATGGTAGCCCGCAGCCGGACCGCTACCGAGGGTGGTCAGTCGCGCTCGACCACAGTCAGGGTCCAGCCAGACGCTGCAGGCTCGAGCTCGGCGGTCCAGCGGGCGCTGACCAGTTTGTGCAGGGCCTTTGGGGTGCCGGGGTCCTTGCCGGACTCGAGGATGTGCCGGGCGACCAGGCCGCGGGTGTGTTTGGCCATGTGCGAGACCACCGTGCGGACGCCGTCGCGCTCGCGCACCACGTTGACCGAGACCCACTTGGCCGCCCGGTCACCGCTCGGCCGCCAGGCTGCGACGTACGTTGACGAGCGGCAGTCCACGATCACACCGTCCGCCTCGGCGAGTGCCGCGGCCAGGGGCTCACGCCAGACACCGGCAAGCGGTCCGTGGCCGGGGAGCGTCGTACCCATGGAGAGCCGGTACGGCGGTACGCGGTCGGCCGGGCGCAGTGCGCCCCAGGCGGCGGATACGACGAGCAGGCGGTTGGCCGCGCGGCGCTTCGTGCCGGCGGACAGCGTGGAGTAGCCGAGAGCGTCGTACAGGACTCCGGAATAGAGCTCAGAGACCGGTACGGCGGGCTCGGTGCGCCAGCGGGTGTTGCGATCGACCTCGGCCTGGAGGGATGCGCCGACGCCCAGCACGCCGTACGCGTCCTCGGAGGCGGACACCTTGGCCAGGGTCTCGAGGACCTGCTCGCGGACCGGGTTGAGTTCGGGGAACGAGAGTGTGCCGAAGTCGACGGCGCGGCCGCGGGTCCGGCCGGTTTTGCCCTCGGACGGGGGCAGGAGGATCAGGGTCACGTCAGGTTGTCCAGTACGGCGAGGTCCTCGAGCGTCGGGTTCCAGGTGCCGGCTGCGACGTTCTGTGTGATCTGCTCCGGCGTCGAGGCGCCGGCGATCACCGAGGCAACCGCAGGCTGCGCGGAGAGACCGCCGATCGCGACGTCGATCATGGTCAGGTCACGCTCGGCCGCGAAGGTTTCGAGCGCCTCGATCACGTCGAAGTCGGCCTTGGCCAGCCGCTCCGGCTGCGTGGCCAGGCGGGCACCCTCAGGAGCGGCCTCGCCCCGCTTGTACTTGCCGGTGAGCAGACCGGAGGCGAGCGGGAAGAACGGCAGGATGCCGATGCCGAGGTGCTCGCAGGCGGGCACGAGCTCGTCCTCGATATCGCGTTCGAGCAGTGAGTACTGGTTCTGGGCGCTGATGAAGTGTTCGTGGCCGCCGGTCCGGGCCGCCCAGTCGGCGTCCACCACCTGCCAGCCGGCGAACTGCGAGCTGCCGAGATAGCGAACCTTGCCTTCGGCAACGAGCTCGCTGAGCGCGGCGAGGGTCTCCTCGATCGGCGTGACCGGGTCCGGGAAGTGCAGCTGGTACAGATCGATCCAGTCGGTCCCCAGCCGCCGCAGGCTCGACTCGACCGCGCGCCGGATGTAGCGGCGCGAACCGCGCACACCCCAGTCAGGGCCGTTCTCGCCGTGCATGTCGCCGCCGAACTTGGTCGCCAGCACCACCTGGTCACGACGCGAGCCGAGCGCCTTGCCGAGCAGCTCCTCGCTGAAGCCGTGCTCGCCGCGGTAGATGTCGGCGGTGTCGAACAACGTGATCCCGGAGTCGATCGCGGCGTTCACGACCGCATCGGTTCGGCTCGCGTCCAGCCTGCGTCCGAAGTTGTTGCAGCCCAGGCCCACCACACTCACGGTGAGGCCCGAGTCACCCAGTTGCCGGTACTCCATCGTGCTCATAGTCAGAGCATAGAGTGGCGCCATGCCGAGTCTCTCCGTCGACGGCGCCCGTACCCGGGCCGCCGCACTTTCCGTCCAGTCGTACGACGTCGATCTCGACCTCACCCAGGGCGAGCGAACGTTCGGATCCACCACCATCGTCCGGTTCGCTGCGACCGAGCCCAGCAGCTGGGTCGATGTGAAACCCGACGAACTGCTGTCGGTGACGCTGAACGGGGAGCCGGTCGACGTGGCCGGGCTCAACGACGGACGGCTCGAGCTGACCGGGCTGCAGGCCGAGAACGAGCTCGTCGTGGTGGCCACGATGGCCTACACCCACGACGGTGAGGGCATCCACCGCGCGGTCGACGCCGCCGACGGTCTCGTCTACACCTACGGGATGTCGTTCCTGGACGCGGCACCGCGGGTTTTCGCGTGTTTCGACCAGCCCGACCTCAAGGCGCCGTACAAGGTCAAGGTGACCGCGCCGACCGAGTGGCTGGTGCTGGGCAACGGTGCGGCGACGCAGGTCTCCCCCGGCCGCTGGGAGCTGGCCGAGACGATGCCACTGTCGACGTACTTCGTCACGATCGTGGCCGGGCCGTACCACCAGATCACCGACGAGCACGACGGGATCCCGCTGAGCGTGGTCGCGCGGCAGTCGCTGAAGGACGCGCTGGAGCGCGAGGCCGCGGACATCTTCCGGGTCACCAAGCAGGCCTTCGACGAGTACCACCGGATGTTCGGCTACCGGTACCCGTTCGGTGAGTACCACCAGGCGTTCGTCCCGGAGTTCAACGCCGGCGCGATGGAGAACCCGGGCTGCGTGACGTTCCGCGACCCGATGGTGTTCCGCTCGGCCGCGACCGACCAGGAGCGCAGCAACCGGGCCCGGACGATCGTGCACGAGATGGCCCACCAGTGGTTCGGCGACACCGTCACGATGAAGTGGTGGAACGACCTGTGGCTGAACGAGTCGTTCGCCGAGTACATGGCGCACCGGGTCTCGACCACGGCCACCGACTACCAGGACAACTGGATCGACTTCGCCTACATCCGCAAGTGGTGGGGCCTGCAGGCCGATCAGCGGACGTCGACGCACCCGGTCGCCGCCGATCCGGTCAAGGACGCGATCGCCTCGCTCCAGGACTTCGACGGCATCTCGTACGCCAAGGGCGCGGCCGTGCTCAAGCAGCTGGCCAACTACCTCGGGGACGACATCTTCCTGGCCGGCGTCATCGCCCACATCCGGGCCGCGGAGTTCGGCAACGCGACCTTCGGTGACCTGCTCGCCAAGTGGACCGAGGCCGGCGCGGTCGACATCGACACCTGGGCCCAGAACTGGCTGCGCACACCCGGCCTGGACACGATCACCGCGGTACGGACGCCCGACGGCCTCAAACTTCGCCGTACGGCGCCCGCGCAGTTCCCGGCGCAGCGGCCGCACAAGCTGACGGTCGGTGGGTACGACGCGGACGGCAACGCCACCATCGTCGACGTCGTGGTCGACGCGGACGAGGTCGACGTACCGCTGGATGCTTCGACGCTCGTGGTCATTCCGGACACCGGTGACGACACCTGGGCCAAGATCCGCCTCGACGCCGACAGCCTGGCGAACCTCACGGCCGTGCTGCCGAAGATCACCGACGGCGTCACCCGCGCCGTCGTCCTGAACAGCGTGCGCGACTCGGCCGCCGACGGCGAGCTCGACCCTCGGCTGGCTTTCGACATTCTGCTCGGGATGCTGGCCGGCGAGGCCAGCGACATCGGCATCGGCACGATGAGCGACTGGGCCCGCACCCACATCCTCGGCGGCTACCTGCCGTACGACGAGAACCGCGCCCGGATCGAGAAGGTCCTGGCCGACCGGCTGTCCGAGCTGCCGGCCGGCTCCAGCCTCCAGCTCGCGGTCGTCCGGGCGTACGCGAAGCACAGCACGGACGTCGAGCGGCTCCAGGGCTGGCTGACCGGCGCCGGTGTGCCGGACGGCGTCACGATGGACGCGGACCTGCGCTGGCTCGTCCTGCTGCAGCTGGCCCGGCTCGGCGCGATCGGCGATCCCGAGATCGACGCGGAGCTCGTGCGCGACACGTCCTCCGAAGGCCACGAGCACGCGGTCCGCTGCCGCGCGGCGCTGCCGACGGCGGCCGCCAAGGAGAAGGCATGGTCGCTGATCATGACCGACGCCGACCTGTCGAACTACGAACTCGACGCGGCCTGCGAAGGCTTCTGGCATCCGGCCCAGCGCGAGCTCACAGCGCCGTACGTCGAGCGCTACTTCGCGGAGATCCCCGGTGCCGAGAAGCTGCGCTCCGGTTGGGTCGCGGCCTCCTCGGCGAGCCGCAGCTTCCCGCGGTTCGAGATCGAGGAGGAGATCGTCGCCCGGTCCGCGGATCTGGTGGCGGACGACTCCGTGGCGGCGGGAATCCGGCGTTCGGTCGGTGACCGCGCGGACGATGTGCAGCGTGCGCTGGCCGTGCGCGCGGCGTACGGGATCTGATTTGTAATGTTCACCAGGGTCTTGTGTCGTCGCAGTCACCAGCGGTTGTGACTACTGTGACTGATGTGACTTAAAGGGCCCTGGTGAGCAGCGTGAAGGTGATTTCGTGACGTAATCTCCACAATGACCGACTGGTACGGCGTGCCGGTCTTTGGTCAGGCCCCCGTCCCGGGAGAGACTGTCGAGAACCGCACAGGAGAACAAAGGCAATGCGCGAGGCGAGGCTCGTCGGACTGAGCCAGGACGGCACACAGCTGATCCTGGCAATGCCCGAGACGGGTGAGGAGTTCGCCGTCCCGGTCGACGACCGGTTGCGTGCGGCCCTGCGCGGCGACCGTGCCCGACTCGGCCAGCTGGAGATTCAAATGGAGAGCGCGCTGCGCCCACGAGACATCCAGGCTCGGATCCGTGCCGGGGAGAGTCCCGAGGCGGTTGCCGCGGTCGCCCAGATGCCGATGGAACGCGTGATGGCCTTCGCCGGGCCGGTCCTGGCCGAGCGGGACCACATCGCGAACCTGGCCCAGCGTGCCTCAGTACGGCGCCGCGGTGGAGCCGACGCGCCGACCCGCAATCTCGGTGCGTGGGTGACCGAGCGGCTGCGGACCCGGCACGTCGATCCGACCACCGCCGACTGGGACGCCTGGCGGCGCGACGACGGCCGCTGGCAGGTCCGGGTCTCGTACTTCGTCGAGGCCGAAGACCTCTCGGATCCTGATTCCGAGCAGAAGGAAGAGAAAATCGCGCTCTTCGCGTACGACGCTCCGGGGCGCTACGCCGTTCCGGACGACGACGAGGCGCGCTGGCTGGTCGGTGAGCAGGCGCAGGTGCTGCCGCCGCCGGTGCAGCCGGTTGTGGGCGAGCGACGGTTGACCGCTGTCGCGGACATCGACCTGTCGGTGGCTCCGGATCATGGCGCCGATTCGTACGAGGCCGGCTTCGAGGACACGATCAGTCTTCCGCGCCGCAACCAGCCCGGAAACCAGCCGGTTTCTCGCGATGCCGAGCGTGGTCCGCGGCGGGTGCACTCGGTGCCGAATCCGGATGAAGAGCCGACGCTGATCGACGTACCGATCGAGCAGCCGCCGGCGTTGCACCCGACGGTTCGCGCGGTCGAGCGTCCGGCGCAGCCGCCGGCCGAGTCCGCGGCATTCGCTCCCCCGGAGGAGCGCGCGGCACCGCCATCGAACCCGTTCACCGAGCGACGGGATGCGCCGCCGTTCCCGGAGTCGCGCAACGCTCCCGAGCGTCCCGCCGAACCGCAGCCGCCCCGCAACGAGCAGCCGCCGGCCCAACCGCCGTACGAGCGTCCTGCCGCGGCGACTCCCTCGGCGCCTCCGCGCCCGGTCGAGCGTCGCCCCATGGATGCCACCCCTCGCCCTGCCGAGCAGCGGCCGGTGGAATCACGACCGACCGAGCTTCGTCCCCAGCCGACTGCCCCTGCGCGCCCGGCTGAGGAGCCTGCACCGAGCCAGCCTGCGCCGAGCCAGCCTGCCGCTCAGGAGCAGCTTCCCGAGGAGCCGGCCGCCGAGGCTGCCCCTGCGGAGGAGCCCAAGAAGAAGCCCGCCCGGCGCGGTTCGAAGCGCGCCAGCGTGCCGAGCTGGGACGAGATCATGTTCGGCAAGAAGGCCGACTGACCCCGATCACCGACGAACCCCGCCTCCTGCCGGAGGCGGGGTTCGTTGTTTCTACGGACAGTTGTCCCAGATCGCGGACGGTGTTGTCGCCGGGCGCAGGCTCTGCCATGATCGTCCGCATGCAGAACCTGCTGTGTTGTTGCTGTTGTTGTCGCTGACGCGCGCCGTCTCCGGCGCACGAGGCCCTGCCCTTTCCCAGGCCCGCCCGCCGACACCAGCACCCACAGGATCCTGCACCCATGAATCTCCCGGCCTTCGCCGATCTCCTCGCGTCCCGCGGCCTTCGCCTGCTGCCCGGCTCCCACGCCGTGCCGGTCGAGCTGCTCGTCCAGCTGCCTGACGCCACGATCGCCCGCTTCACCGCCCGCGGCACCACCCTGCAACTCCAGCACTACCCCGCCGAAGCCCTCACCACGATCACCATCGCCGCCGAGTGCGGCTGCGGCGACCACCACCCCCAAACCGGCCCAGCCCGAGTAACCCTCAGCCGGTACGCCGTCGCCACCGACGAGCGCGTCATCGACGGCGAACTCCAGTTCGGCTGGACGTCGTACGAGGCCGGGCTACTGTCCCTCGCTGACGCTGCCGGCTACTTCTTCCAGTTGCTCGACGAATCGATGCCGGCCGTCTCCGAACGTCAGCTCGTCGGCGTGGCCTGAGCGCCTGCACCAGCCAGCGGCAGGAAGACGTCGTCCACCAGCGTGGTGAGCGTCGCCGGCTCCAGCGCCTCCCGGGTCAAGAGCATCTGGTGACGCAGCAGGTTGGTCGGGGCCAGCAACACCGAGAGTGGTAGCGCGGCCGACGGAATCTCGCCGCGTTCCGCAGCTCGCAGCACGATGGCCAACATCACGCCGCTCATCCGGCTCGTGATCTCCGGGCTCACATCGGGAGCCTCCGACAGCAAGCCATGGATCAAGTCGGGCCCGAGTGCGGCGAAGCGATCCGCCATCCGCTGCAGCACTGCCAGTACGTCGCCACGCAGGCTGCCGGTGTCCGGCACGTCCTGAACGATCGAACCGGTCCGGTGCCGCATGGCCGCCACCACCAGCTCCGCCCGGTTCGGCCAGCGCCGGTACAGGACCTGTTTGCCCGTCTGCGCCCGCGCCGCGACCGCCTCCATCGTTAGCCGCGCGTAGCCCGACTCGAGCAGCTCGTCCCACGCCGCGTCCAGCAACGCGCTCTCCAGTGCGGCGCCTCGGCGTCGCTGCGTCTGGTCCATGAGCACTCCCCACAAGAGACCTTGCGTCTCTTATTCACGCAGCCTACCGTGAAGAACAAAGAGACGCCACGTCTCTTATCCGGAGGAATCATGACCACCAGAACCACCGATCGCCTGGACCAAGCGGTCCTCAAACTCGCCGCCGTACTGGTTCTCGGCGCACTGGCCCCGCTGCTCGACAGCACCATCGTGAACGTCGCCATCCACACCCTCGGCACCGAACTCCGGGCCGGCGTCGCCACGATCCAATGGGTGAGTACGGCGTACCTCCTCGCTCTTGCCGTGGTGATCCCGGTGACCGCGTGGGCGTCGACCCGCTTCGGCGCCAAACGGTTGTGGATCGTGGCGCTGACGCTGTTCCTGCTCGGGTCGATCCTGTCCGGACTGGCCTGGAACGCAGGTGCGCTGATCGGGTTCCGCGTCCTGCAGGGCATCGGCGCCGGCCTGATGCTGCCGACGCTGCAGACCCTGCTGATGCAGGCCGCGGGCCGGGAACAGCTCGGCCGCTTGATGGCCGTCGTCACGTTGCCCGCGCTGGTCGGGCCGATCCTGGGACCTGCGGTGGGCGGACTCGTGGTCGGCCACCTCGGCTGGCGATGGATCTTCTACGTCAACATCCCGATCTGCCTCGCCGCCATCGCCTTGGCCGTTCGAGTACTTCCGACCGACGGGCCGGGGACAGCGCGCCCGCTGGACCTGACCGGCCTGCTGCTGGTTTCGCCAGCCGTCGCGGCGCTGATCTACGGACTCACCCGGACCGGACCCGACGGAGGCTTCGGGCACGTCGATGTACTCGTTCCAACGATCGTCGGCGCCGGCTTGCTCGTCGCGTACGTCGTGCGCAAGCCTCGGCACCCGCTCATCGACCTGAGCCTGTTCCGGACTCGCTCGTTCGCCGCCTCGACAGCCCTGCTCTTCCTGACCGGCGCCGCCTTGTACGGCGCGATGTTCCTGTTGCCGCTCTTCTACCAGCAGGAGCGCGGCGCGTCGGTCGTCGCCGCAGGCCTGCTCCTCGTACCTCAGGGACTGGGCAGTCTGCTCGCGCGAACCGCTGGCGGGTTGTCCGACCGGATCGGACCCCGGCCGGTTGTTCTGGCCGGCGTTGCCCTGAGCGTGATCGGCACGATCCCGTTCGCTGTGCCAGGTGCGGCGTACTGGGTGCTGGCGATCGGCCTGGTCGTGCGGGGCGCCGGGCTGAGTGCGGTGAACCTGTCGGTCATGGTCGGCGCATTCCGCGACCTGCGGCCGGAGCAGATCCCTGATGCCAGCAGCATGACCCGCATCGTGCAGCAGCTCGGCGGAGCCGTCGGCGCGGCCGCACTGGCGGTCATCCTGCAGACGCAGCTCACTGGGCACGACCCGGCGAGCGCCTATGCCGGCAGCTTCGCCTGGGCGATCGCCTTCACAGCACTGGCGGCTGCGCCGGCCCTCGCCTTGCCGAGGCGGCTGGGACCGGCCTGATTCTGAGGTCTTGAATTAGTAACACGCTTGGTTTAACTTATCGGCGCCTGCCCCTGTGCGCTTCCGGACCGCCACCTGGAGACCAGCATGACCAGACGTCTGCTTGCCCGGTTCCTGCCCGCCCTCCTGCTTGCCGGTGCGATTGCCGTGCCGCAGCAGGCGCAGGCGGCGACGATGTATCCGAGCGGAGTCGGTGCCGATCTCGGCGCGGCTCCGACGACTCTGGGCGTGAAACCGGCGGCCGGTGACGACCCCGCCGGGTTGCGGACCGGGACCGAGCAGGGCCGCGGCTACTGGCAGACCGACCAGGCGGCCGGGACCGGGTACCTGGAGTTCGACGTGGACCGCGACTACGTGGATGAGATCGGCACCGACGATGTCCTGGTGACGGTGACGTATCTCGACCGTGGGACCGGCAGCCTCGAGCTCCAGTACGACGCCGCCGCCGATCCGCAGGCCGATGCGACCGATCTCCAGCTGACCGGCAGTGGCCAGTGGAAGACCGGCATCTTCGAGCTGACCGGCATCGGTTTCACCAACCGCCTCGGGGATGCGGACATCCGCTTGTTCGGCAGCGCGGATATCACCGTCGCCGGGCTGCGGATCAGTACGGCGGGTGCGTCGGTTCAGCTCGGTGCTTCGCCGGTCCAGGCCGGCATCAGCCCGCGGGCCGGGGACAACGGTTCGTTCCTGGTGACCGGCGTACAGGATGGTCGGTCGTACTGGCAGACCGACCGGACTGCTCCCGCGCCGGGCATGAGCTTCTTCTACATGAACGTGGCCGACACCTACCTCTACAACAACCGCAATCTGGTGCTCGTCAGCGTTGACTACTTCGACGCGGGCAACGGGCAGTTCGGCATGCACTACGACTCCCCTGGCACGACGATTCCGGAGATGTTCAAGAACTCCGAAGTTGTGACGTACGGCGACACCAAGACGTGGAAGACCTACACGTTCGCGCTGCCGGACGCCGTTCTGACGAACCGGTCGAACGGTAGCGACTTCCGCATCCACAACGGTGACGGTGCCGTCGACCTCAAGGTCGCGGCGGTGCGCGTGGCCAAGGTCGCGACCACGCTGAACGTCACCGAGGGTTTGCTTGAGCTCATTGGTTCCGCGACCCGTGTCGAGAAGGCTGCTCGTGAGGGCACGCGCGACGGGCAGTACCCGGCCGGCAGCCGCGCGACGCTGCGGCAGGCGATCGAGGACGCGCGGACGGTCGCGACCACGCCGGGGGCGACCGACGTACAGGTGAAGCAGGCGCTCCAGACGCTGCAGTCCAAGCTTGACGCGTTCACGGCGTCGGCTGTGGACACCAACTTCGCCAAGGCCGGTACGGCGAGCGCCAGCGGTGGCACGGCGCCTGAGAATGTCAACGACGGCAACCACGAGAGTGCGTGGACCAGTGGGCCAGGCGACTCGTGGCTGCAGCTTGATCTGGGCGAGGCGCGACCGGTCAACGATGTCCGGGTCGAGTGGGCGCAGGCCTACTCCCCCGACTACAGCGTGCAGGTTTCGAACGACGGCCAGCAGTTCACGACCGTCGGCCGCACCGGGTCTCCGGGTGGGAACCAGTTCAGCCGGACGCGGTTCGCTACGACGAGCGCACGCTACGTCCGGGTCGCGATGACCGGCGCCGAGTCGTACGGCGTCCGTGAGCTGCAGCTCCGCGTTTCGCCGGTCGTCACCCCGACCCCGCGGCTGGTGAACACGGTGAACCCGACCGAGGACGGCGTGGTCGCGGACTTCGATGCGACCGCGTACGGCGCTGATCGGGGCGGCCGGAAGGATTCGACCAAGGCGATCCAGGCCGCGATCTACGCCTGCCAGGATGCCGGTGGTGGAACGGTCTGGCTGCCGGCCGGCAAGTACCAGGTGACCGACACGATCGAGGTGCACGCGTTCTGCACGCTGCGCGGTGACCGCCGTGACCCGGACAAGAGCCGTGGCGACTACGGCACCGTGGTGATCGCCGATCTGAAGTCCGGCGACGACGGGCCGAGCCTGTTCCGGATCGGCGGGAGTGCCGGCGTCCTCGGCGTCACGACCTACTACCCTCACCAGAACGCCGCCAACCCGGTCCCGTACAACTACACGTTCGAGGTGCCGGGCGGTGCCTGGATCGGCAATGAGAACTACATGATGTCGACGATCGCCGACATCACCATGCTGAACTCGTACCGCGGGATCGGGATCAGCACGATGCCGAACGACCGCGGTAACGCCCCGAGCTCCGGCCAGGTGCACGAGTCCACGACGATCCGGAACATCCGGGGAACCGCTCTCTTCGAGGGTGCGCGGGCCTACAACGGCGCCGACGTCGGCACCTGGGAGAACGTTGCCTTCAGCAACTCTTACTGGGCTACCGCGCCCGCCGCCTACCGGCCGCCGGCCCGCGCCGCTCTGGACGCGTGGACCCGGGCCAACGGAACCGGTCTTGCGCTCGGCGATCTCGAGTGGGATCAGTTTCACCAGATCGCGCTCTCTGACTACAAGATCGGGATCCACGTGATCACCGGTCAGCGCGCCCAGTTCACCGGGAGCTTCCTGCAGCTCGAGATCCGGCGTTCTCAGATCGGCGTTCTCGTGGACGAGATGGACAGCCGCTGGGGCTGGCAGATCGCGGGCGGCCGGATCGAGGGCAGCGAGCACGCGATCGTGAACAACTCTCACGGGTACGTGAAGCTCACCGGAGTCGCGCTCTCCGGCGCTCTCGCGGGAACCGTTCACCAGATGCAGGGCACGGCCCCGACCTACACCCAGAGAGCGCTCTCTGGTGCCACCCAGCGCTTGTACGTCGTGAACGCACCGCACGGGATCGGGTATCTCCCGGCCGCCGACGCCACCAGCGCCGTACAGAAGGTGCTCGACAAGGCCGGCCGGTACGGCGGTGGCATCGTCTACCTGCCCGCGGGCTGGTACCGGATCAGCACGCACCTCCGCGTTCCGGCGAACGTCGAGCTGCGCGGCGCGTCCGCCGTACCGAACCGGGATCAAGGCGGCGCCAGCTACGGAACCGTCCTGCACGCCTTCGAGGGCCGCGGCAACGCCGAAGGCACTCCGCTCATCACACTCGGCAAGAGCGCCGGAGTCCGCGGGCTGCGCGTCTTCTACCCCGAGAACAACCCAGGCAGCGCCGACGGCGTCGTCCCGTACCCGTACGCCATCCGCGGTCACGCCGGTGGCAACTACGTCATCAACTCCGGCTTCCCGAACACCTGGAACGGCATCGACCTGCGCGGGGACCACACTCTCGTCCGCAAGGTCGCCGGCGCGTTCTTCGACCACGCCATCCACCTCGGCGCCGGCCACGACGCCCGGATCGAGGGCGTGCTCTCGAACGGGAACGCGGTCACCCGCACCGGCTACCAGCAGCCGTACTGGATGAACGAGGGCCGGATCTTCGAGCTCGTGATCGACAAGTACATGCGCAAGACCGCCAAGATCGTCACGGTCGACGGCACCACCGGTGTGACGCTGCTGAACGTGTTCGCCTACGGCTTCCACGACGGCCTGGTGGTGCGTAGCGGTGAAGTAAACGCAATGAACCTGGGCACCGACAACCTCGGCGACGGCGGTTTCACGGTCAAGGTGGCCCAGGGCGAGGTCGCGGTGACCAACATCGCCCGCTACAACGGCGCCACCCTCGAAGGTCCGGCGCTTTTGCGCAACGTGATGGCCATCAACATGGTGCAGCGGAGTGTGAGCGTCACCGCGAACGGGAAGGGTGACGTCCGGATCGCCGGGAACGAGTCCGAGCCCGGGAAGTACGAACCGGGCGCGCAGGTGACCGTGACGGCGACGCCGGAATCGGATAGCGTTTTCCAGAACTGGACCGTGGCCGGAGCGGTCGTCTCGACCGATCCGGAGTACAGCTTCACCGTGACCACGGACCAGATTCTGACCGCGAACTTCACTGCCCAGTAGGAGCGAGATGGCTGACACAGACCAGCAGGTCGCGATCGTGGGATGCGGCATCATCGGCCGCGCCCACGCGGACACCATCGCGGCACGACCGGACGCGACCGTCACGGCGCTCGTCGACAACGACGCGGACGCCCGGCACGCGCTGGCGACCCGGCTGAAGGAAGCCGGGCACCCGGAGCCGCAGGTGTACGACGACCTCGCCGGAGCGCTCGCCGGGTCCGGCGTGACGCTGGTCGCGATCTGTACGCCGAGCGGTACGCACGCTGCCCTGGCCGAGCAGGCGCTGGACGCGAAGAAGCACGTGGTGATCGAGAAGCCGCTCGACGTCGACCTGACCCGGGCCCGCCGGCTCGGGGCGGCCGCCGACCGTGCGGCCAACCACGGCGTCGTCGCGTCGGTGATCAGCCAGCACCGCTTCGACGCCGGCAGCGCGCAGGTGAAGCAGGCGATCGACGCCGGCCGGTTCGGTCAGCTGACGTCAGCCGTCGCGACGGTCGCCTGGTGGCGGAGCGACGAGTACTACGCGTCCGCCGGCTGGCGTGGCACCTGGGCACAGGACGGCGGCGGCGCTCTGATGAATCAGGGCGTGCATACCGTCGACCTGCTGCTGTGGTTCATGGGCCGCCCGGTCAGCATCTATGCCCAGGCGATCCGCGCCGCCCACCAGGCGATCGAGGTCGAGGACACAGTCGTCGCCACGATCACCTTCGAGAACGGCGCCGTCGGCACACTGCACGCAACCACCGCGGCCTTCCCCGGCGGCCGGACACGGCTGTCGGTCCACGGCACCGAGGGCGGCGCCGAACTCGAGGACGACCTCCTGTCCCGCTTCAACGCCGACAACCTCAAGGACGACCAATCCATCGACGCCGGTCCGCCCGGCGGCCACAAAGCGCAGTACGACGACATCCTCACGGCGATCGCGAACGGCGAGCAGCCCGGCATCACCGTCCAGCACGCCATCGAGGCACTCGCGACGGTCAAGGCCGTCTACATCGCCTCGACCCTCCAGCGCCCGGTCAAGTTCCTCGACGTACTAGAAGGTCGCTACGACGACGTAGACGTCTCCCGAGGGATCGGCCTGCCGCCGGCCTAGGTGCCGGGGGCGCGGTCGTTGAGGATTCGCTGGAAGAGGTTGGAGTCTTGCCAGCGGCCGCCGATGTAGAGGTAGTTCGGGGCGAAGCCGATCTGGGTGAAGCCAGTGCGTTCGAGTACGGCGTGCGACGCGGCGTTGTGCACGAACACGCTGGCTTGGAGCCGGTGCAACTTCAGTTCGGTGTCAGCGATCTCCGCGGCGGCTTCGACTGCCATTGTCATCAGCCCACGGCCGACCGCGTCGGCGGCGAGCCAGTAGCCGAGATGCGCGTTGCGGAACGGGCCCGGCACGATGTCGCTGAGCGTGACTGCACCGACGATCCGATCGCCCGAAGCGAGCAGCCACGGCACCGACCTACCGCTGGCCAATCCCTCCAGCGCAGCAGCCAGCCGCGAACGCTGACCCTCGGCAGTGAACCAGTTCGAAGGCCGGGCCGGCTCCCAACGCTGCAGGTGGTCCCAGCTGCGGGTGTACGCATCGGCCAGCGCGGCCGCGTCATCGAGCGTGGCCAGGCGCAGTTCAACGTCTGGAGTGAGTTGGCGGGGCTTGATCACTTCGGAAGCCTACGAGCCTGACTCGAGCCGCTGACCCGCGGGGTGAACGCGTCGTGGAAGATCGTCGAGGCCGCTCCAACGGCGGCCGCGTCGGCCTGCAGCATCGACTCCTCGACGACCACCGGACGGATCTCCCGCGCTACCGGATGCAGGTTCACCGCACGACCGATCTCGGTCAGCAGAATCGTCGAGATCTCCGGCGCATAAGCGGGACCACCGACCACGACCAGGTCGATGTCGAGCAAATCCACCAGCCCGACCGCACCCTGCCCGATCACCTGACCAATCCGGGTGGCTGCTCGCAAAGCTGCTTCGTCACCAGCGGCCGCGGCCCGGCAGACCGCCTTGTAGCGCTTGGCCTCGTCGGTCGCCTCCAGGTCGGTCTCGACATACCCGTACGACGCGGCGATCACCGGCAGCGAAGCGGTCGGGTTGCACTCGGGAACCATCGCCGGGCCGGTCGAGACGTCCCACTCCCCCATCCGCAGCGCGGCCACCTGCCCGAATTCCCCGGCATTGGCTGTCCCACCGCGATAGATCGAGCCGTTCAGGATCAGGCCGCTCCCCACCCCGGTCCCGAGATACAGGTACGCGAAGTCGCGAGCCCGGGCCGAGCGGCCGATCCAGCGCTCGCCGATCGCGGCCGCCGTACCGTCCTTCTCGACCAGCACCGGATGGTTCAGCTTCTCCTGCAACAGATGCCGAATCTTCAACCCGCGCCACGCCGGCTGCAACGGCAGCGCCAGCAACGACCCATCCGCATCGATCGGACCCGGTACGGCGACGCCCACGCCCAGCATGGACTTCGGATCCACCTGGCTGATGCTGAGCGCCGCGGTCACGGTCGCCGCAGTCAGATCGATCAACTTGTCGGTCGGCAGGTCATCGGCCAGATCAACCGTCTCCCGGCGAACGATCTTGCCGTCGAGATTGACGACTGCAACGGTCAGCAGCTCGGGATCCAGATGGATGCCGACCGCGTGCGCAGCGTTCGACCGCAGCCGCACCGGCGTGCGCGGTTTGCCGAGCCGCTCGGCCCGCTCCTGCGCCTCCTCGACCAGCAGCCCCTGCTGCAGCAGGATCCGCAGGATCCGCGAGATCGACTGCTGGGTCAGCCCGGTCCGGCGGGAGATCTCGGTCCGGCTGATGATGCCGGCCAGCCGGATCGTCTCGATGATCACAGCCTCGTTGAAGGACCCCAGGTCCAACTGGTTCGCCCCTGAGAATCCGTCGTCCGCCGCCACCATCGTCCACCTCCCCGTCATGTCAGCCGTGATCGTACTGCGAGAACACCGTGCTCACGGCGCTTCGAGCGCACCGTCGATGCGTCGTACCCCGGCCGCCCACTCGTCGTGTCCGGACAACTCCGCCGGATAACGGGCCGCGGCCTCGAGATCGAGATCGATTCCCCAGCCCGGTGTGTCGTTCGGGGTCAGCCAGCCGTCCTCGATCCGGAGCGTCCCCGGGAACACCTCGTGCACGGCGTCGTCGTACAGATGGCCCTCTTGGATGCCGAAGGCAACAGAACTCACGTCGAGGGCAACATTCGCCGCGGCGCCGATCGGCGAGGTGTCGCCGGGGCCGTGCCAAGCGGTCCGTACGCCGCACAGCTCGGCCAGGTCGGCGAGTTTGCGCGCCGGTGTGAGGCCGCCGATGTCGGAGACGTGTGAGCGGATGAAGTCGACGCCGCCGTCCCGGACGAGTCGGACGGCATCGCCCATCGAGGTCGTCAGCTCACCCACGGCGAGCGGAACCGGCGAGGCGGCCCGCACCTCGGGCAGCCGGTCCCAATGCTCCGGCGGCAGCACGTCCTCGAGGAAGAACAACCCGTACTCCTCCAGCGACCGCGCGAGCAGCACAGCCTCCTTCGGCGTCAGCCGCGAGTGAACGTCATGCAGCAACTCGAGGTTGTCCGGCAGCACATGCCGCGCCTCCGCGAACAGCTCCGGCGTCGCCCGCAGGTAGTCGCGGGCAGACCAGCCGTTGCGGTACGGCGCGTCCGGGTAGAGCGTCGGTACGGCGGGAGCGCCGTACCCGCCGCCGCCAGGTGTCGAGATCTGCAGGCGGATGTGCCGCAGCCCCTGCGATACCAGCTTCTGCGCGTGGTCGAGCGCCTCCTCGATCGTCCGCCCGCTGGCATGCAAGTAGGTGTCGGCGGCCGCACGAACCTTGCCACCGAGCAGCTCGTACACCGGCATCCCGGCGCGCTTGCCGGCGATGTCCCACAGCGCCTGGTCAATCCCGGAGATCGCGTTGTTCGTGACCGGCCCACCACGCCAGTAGCCGCTGAATCCGGCCAGCCGGGTCAGGTCGCCGATGTCTCCGGGGTAGCGGCCGACTACCAGCCGGGCCAGGTGCTCGTCGACGAATGTCTGCACCGCCTTCCAGCGCTGGGTGAACGTCGCGCAGCCGAGCCCGTACAACCCAGGCTCGGTCGTGTCGACCTTCACCACCACGAGCGGGATGCCCTGCGGCGCGGTGACGATCGCCTTCACCTCCCGGATCCGCACGTCGTCGCGGACCGGCCACGGCTGGTCGAAGTTCGAGGGCATTCACATCTCCAGATTCGGGAGGTCAAGTTCGTGCTGCGCCTGGAAGCCCAGCACTGTGCGCACCGCGGTCAGGTCGATCGGCACCTCACGTCCGATGAACCGTCGCAGCCGGGGAACGTCCGGCGCCAGGGCGTCCAGCAGGGATTCGGTCGGGTACGGCGCGTTCGTCGTACCGGCTGCGACGAAAAAGGTATGCGCACCTGTCAGCGGCCTGGTGAGTCCCAGCTCGATCGCGTACGCCGCGTCCCGGTTGTCGAGGTAGCTCCACGCCTCGCGCAGTCCGCTGGCCGGTTCGTCGCGCATGTGGTCGGCCTGTGCCTGCAGGATCTCGGCCGAGTTCGTGTGCGGGAACCGCAGGGCGACCACGTCGATCCCCCACCGCCGCCACGCCATCCGGGCGGTGTTCTCGTCGTTCTGCTTGGACAGCGAGTACGGATCGGCGATGTCGGCCGGGATCCGCTCGTCGAGCGGGTAGTACGCCGGGTGCACGTCGTGCTGGTTGAAGATCAGCCCGGTCGCGTTGATGCTGCTCGCCATCACCGCCCGCTTGATCCCGAGCGCACCGGCCTGCGCCAGCACGTTGAACGTCGACACGACATTGATCGAGTACACGTCGTACGGCGTACCGGCCGACGGATGAGCCAACGCGGCCAGGTGCACCACGAACTCGGCACCGTCGAGCGCGTCGGCCACATCGGCCTCCGACCGCGTGTCACCCACGAGCACCCGATCCGCCTTCACATCGGGATGCTCGGCAGCCGACAAGGTCGTCACCAGCGCACCGAGCTCGTTGAGCCGCTGCACGGTAACCAGACCGATCCGGCCACTGGCTCCTGTAACCAGCACCCGTCGGCCATTGAGAGCAGACGTCATTCCTTGATACCGCCTGACATGCCAACACCTCTCAGGAACTGTTTCTGGAAGACCAAGAACAGCACGACCGGGATCAGTACCGCCAGGAACAACGCGCTCATCTGCAGGGAGATCTCAGTGGTCTTGGCCACCCGGGGCAGGGCGACCGAGATCGGCTGCAGTTTCGGGTCCGGCAGGACGAGCAGCGGCCAGAGGTAGTCCTTCCAGGAACCGATCACCGTGAGCAGCGCGACTACGCCGACGATCGGCTTGGACAGCGGCAGGATCAGCGCGGTGAACATCCGCAGGTTGCTCGCGCCGTCGATCCGGGCGGCCTCGATCAGTTCGCGCGGGATCGAGTCGAAGTACCGCTTCATCACCAGCACGTTGAACGCACCGGCCGCCGACGGCAGCCAAACCGCCCAGAACGTGTTCTGCAGGCTGATCCCGAGCACCGGCATCTTCAGGATCGTCATGTAGAGCGGGACGAGTGAGATGACGCCGGGCAGGAAGAGCGTCGCGAGTACGGCGCCCGTGACGATCGGGCCCCATTTCGGCCGGAGCACGCTCAGGACGAAGGCTCCCGTCGTACAGACGAACAGGGTCGAGATCATCGAGCCGATCGCGATGAACGCCGTGTTGCCGAGATACGCGCCGATCTGGACGCGGTTCCAGGCGTCGGGGATGTTCTTCAGCTGGATACCCGACGGCCACAGCTGCATCGGGCCGCTCAGGATGTCCTGGCTGGTGGAGACACCGGACTTCAGCAGCCAGAGCAGCGGTCCGACGCCGGCGATCAGTACCGCGATGAAGATCAGCACCTGGATCGCGGGCAGGCCGTAGCGGACCGCCGTACGGCGTCGGTCCTGGGTCGAGATGATTCCGCGCTCATGGGTCATGTCGTGCTCCAGCGGCGGGTGACGAAGTGGTAGACGACCGACAGCAGGCAGAGCACCCCGGCGAGCAGGACGCTGAGTGCGGTCGCGGCGCCGAAGTCGCCGTTGACGAACGCGTAGCGGTAGATCAGCAGCAGGATCGTCGTGGTGGCGTTGTTCGGTCCGCCGCCGGTGAACAGGAACGGTTCGGTGAAGACCTGGAACGTCCCGATCAGCTGCAGGAGCATCATGATGAAGATGATTCCGCGGATCTGCGGCAGCGTGACGTGCCAGATCCGGCTCCAGATCCCGGCCCCGTCGAGCTCGGCCGCCTCGTACAACTCCGTCCGTACGCCGGTCAGCGCGGCCAGGTAGATGATCGACGTGGCGCCCGCGCCGGCCCAGGTCGCCTCGAGCACGATCGCCGGCATCGCCAGACTCTGCGAGTTCAGCCAGGCGAACGGGCCGATCCCGAACCAGCCCAGGATCGAGTTGAACACGCCGGACGCGCTCGGGTCGTAGAAGAACGTCCAGAGCAGGATCGCGGCCACCGGCGGTACGACGGCCGGCAGGTAGGACAGCACGTTGTAGAGCCAGCCGGTGGTCCGCAGTTCGCTGACGAACACGGCCAGGAACAACGGCACCGGGAATCCGAACAGCAGTGCCAGCGCAGCGAAGTACAGGGTGTTGAGCGCGGCCTGTGGGAGTTGCGGGTCGGTCAGTACGTAGCTGAAGTTCGCCATCCCGACCCACTCCGGGGCGGCGACCAGGTTGTTCTTCTGGAAGCTGAGGACCAGGCCGCGGAGGATCGGGCCCCAGGAGAAGTACAGGAAGGTCAGCACCAGCGGTACGGCGAACAGGACGGCGCTGAGCCCGCCGGAGCGGTACCAGGTCAGGAGGGACCTGGTACCGCTGCGGGTCTGGTTGGTTGTCTGGAACATGGGTTACCGCGCGAGGCGTGCGTCGATCTTCGAGGCGGTCTCGCTCAGTAGCTTGTCGATATCCGCATCCTTCTTCGTGAGCACCTGCTGGACGACCGGGTCGAGCAGCGAGTAGACCTCCTGGCCCTTGTTGCCCGGCTCGGGCAGCAGCTTCAGCGAGGTGGTCGAGTCGATGTAGCCCTGGAACTGCTTCACCGGCACGTTTACGTACGGCTCGCGCCACTTGTTGTACTGGTCGTACGTCGACTGGCTCAGCGGCGTGATCCCCGGACGGCCGACGAAGCCCTTGTCCGCGATCGTGGTCTTGGCGTCGGCCACCGCGACGGCCTCGTCGGTGAACTTGTCGAACTGGTCGAACTTGATCCACTTCAGCGCGGCGACGATCTCGTTCTTGGTCGCCTTCGGGCTGATCATCTTCAGCGAACCACCGGTCAGCGTCCCGTGCGGACCGCCGTCCTGGGGCAGCGCGGCGTGCCCGTAGTCAGCCGGCTTCATGCCGAAGTTCTTCACGCTCATGTCGAAGGCGTCCGGCGCCTGCATGACCATGCCGATCTTGCCGGCCGCGAAGTCCTGGCGAACCTCCTCCTGGTTGTAGAGGAAGCGGCTGCCCATCGAGTTGTCGGTCCAGCGCATGTCCTTGAGAAGCTGCAGCCCCTTCTTGGTCGGCGCGTCGTTGAACGTGCTCTTCTTGCCGTCCTGGCTCTGGACCGTCCCACCCATGCTGTAGGTCATCGTGGTCAGCATCCAGCCACCGGTGTTGTTCGTGGTCAGCTGCGCGTAACCGGCCTTGCCGGTCTTGTCCGCGATCTGCTTGGCGTACTGGCGGACCTCGTCCCAGGTCGTCGGCGGCTTGTCCGGGTCGAGCCCGGCCTGCGTGAACAGCGCCCGGTTGTAGGCCAGCCCGACCGAGAAGACATCGATCGGTACGCCGTAGATCCGCCCCTGGTCGTCCTGGACGATCTTCAGCACGTTCGGGTTCAGGTCCTTGGTCAGGTCGACCAGTTTCAGCTCGTCGGTGATGTCCGGCAGCTGCTTGTTCGGGATCATGTTGGCCGGCTCGGTGAAGCTGATGTTCATCACCGTCGGCAGCGTCCCACCGGCCACCTGCGCCTGGAACGTCTGCGCCTGCCAGGCGGTTTCGGTCGACTTCACGGTGATGTTCGGGTACTTGGCCGTGAAGTCCTTGATCTTCTGCTCGAACGCCTTGATGTCGTTCGGCTTGTCCGGGGTCGGGCGGTCCCCGATCGTGATCGTGACCGGCGCCTTCTCGTCGATCGCGCCGGTACTGTCCGCGGGCGTCGATCCGTCGGCGCACGCCACCAGGCCGAGCGCCAGTCCCGCCACGCCCAGTCCGGCGCCCAACCTGTTCACTCTCGTCATGCGGAACTCCTCAGGTTTCCGAATTTCGAGTAAGTTAAACCAAGCGTGTTACTAATTCAATGCCTAGCCGGTGTCGATCTCACCGACCGGCCTCCGACGTCAGCCCCCGACCGAGGAGAAACATGCCGAACCACCAACGCCCGGCCCGAAATAGGCTCGCCAGAGTTTGAGCGGTCGCCGATGATGACCGCATGCTGCTCCGACCGGCGACCGCCGACGACCTCGACTTCCTGGCCGCGATGCTGCTGGAGGCCTGCAACTGGACCGGCGAGAACTGGTTCACCCTCGAGAAGGCCCGCGCCGACGACAAGGTGTGGCGCTACCTCGACGGCTGGCCCCAGGCCGATGACTTCGGGGTCATCGCAGAGATCGACGGCACACCGGCCGGGGCGACGTGGGCACGCCTCGTCCCGGGCGGCTACGGGTATGTCGCCGACGACGTACCCGAGCTGACTCTCGGCGTGGCTCCCGCGTACCGCAGACGCGGAATCGCCCGAGCACTGCTCACCACCCTCGCCGACACCGCGCGAGCGGCGCCGTACCGGCGCTTGTCATTGAGCGTCGACCCGAACAACCCAGCCGCAGCCCTCTACAGGTCCGCCGGCTTCAAGTTCGTCGAGATCAACGGAACCTCGGAAACACTGGTCCTGAACCTCTGACAGCCCGGTGTAATGCGCATGACATGCGGTCCGCCGACCGTTGCCCCATGCGACTCATCAAGACCGCCGCGTGCGCAACGATCCTGGCCATCAGCCTGCTCACCGCCTCCCAAGCCCAGGCGTACGACCCGCTGTACTGGACCGAACAGGTGCAGATCAGTGGGCTGACATCGGCTGGTCCGGGGGCCTGTGGCACCGGAACCACCGTCTGGAAGGGCGAGAGCGACCCGGACCGTGTCTACATCAACATCGATGGGAGGAACTGGACGCTGCCCGACACAACCGTCCGTACGCGGTTCGCTCCCGATGTCGAGTGTCTGGACGGCGGCGTACGGATCGTGGCGTGGACCGGGCTGGACAACCACGTGTACATCACGGTCGGCCGGGGACCGATGCTGGACTGGTCGGCTCCGCACCGCCTCACCGGCACCGACGACCGCTCCGTCTCTGGGCCCTCGATCAGCGCGAATCGCTATTGGGACGGACGGTACGGCGTCAGTGTCGCCTGGCACGACGACTCTTCACCGGTGACGAACGATGCCGTGATGTACGGCGATGGAACCGTCTCCGGAAGCTGGGGAGGCCGGGACAAGATTCCTCCCACCCGCGACACTCTGTCCTCGGACGGCGTCAGTGTCGGGGACCTCGACTGGGATCGCGACGGATCGACGGCCGTTGTCTGGCGCAAGCTCGGGACAACGCAGATGTTCTACAGCTTCCACACCGTCCCAGGGGAATGGAGCACCCCGCGCGAGATCGGCGGCGGTGGGGGAACGAGCTTTGCTCCCGAGATCGACGACGGAATAGTGATCTGGCGAGGGATCGGTAACGACAACCATCTCTGGTACACCCGTCGTACCGGGCCGGGCGCCTGGCAGCCGCAAGCGGTTGTTTGTGGCGCCGGCGGTACCAGCCGCAAGCCGGCCCTAGGCACCGGCCGTGTGGTGTGGAAAGGCATCTCCGGCGATCCACACCTGTGGGAGAGCCGGTTCTCCCAGGAGCCGGGTGGGGTGTGCCGGTCTTAGCCACTGCGGTCTTTAACCACTGCGTTCTTTAGCCGAAGCCTCGGACGCGGAATTGCATGGAGCGGTAGGGCCAGCCGGCGTCGGTGTTCCATTGGCTGACTGAGAGGTGGAGGTCGCTCAGGGTGGAGCCGGGGATGATGTAGCCGCCGTACAGTTGGGCGACGTGGTTGTCGTTCTCCTGGCCCCAGGCTCCGCCGTAGATGAGGGTCTGGCGGTAGGCGGTGTAGAGGTTCGAGGTGGGGGTGTCCATGATCATGCCGTCGATGCGGTAGTCGCCGGCGTTGAACCAGGTCAGGATCCACTTGCCGCCGAGCGGGCGCAGGCAGAGTTCGCCGAAGCTGCCGTTCAGGATCGGGGTGGCCGGGTTGCCCCAGCCCCAGGCGTTGTTGCGGAAACCCCAGGGCTCGTACGCCGCCGGGTTCGCGATCTGGTTGCTGCGGACCCGCTTCAGGATGATCGGCTTGTTGCGCTGGAAGCCGGTCGAGTACACGTAGACGTAGCCGTCGTTGCCCTCGCCCCAGGTGATGCACTGGAACAGACCGCCGTCGATGTTCGGATCGAACTTCGCGCCGGTGTGGTACCAGTTCGCGCCCGAGTTGTCGCTGCGCCAGATCTCGGTCCACACCACGTTCCCGAGACCCTTGTTCACCATCACGTGCAGGTACATCGACCCGCCGATCGTGATCACGTCCGACGGCAGCACGGTCGAGAACGTCGGGTTGTCATGCGGGTAGTCCCACAACTGCTGAGCCGCCGCACCACCCACGGCCCCCGACCACTCCACTCCTCCGGCCAGGTTCGTCGTGTTCGACCACAAAGCCACCGGCGACCGCCACCAGCCACCCCCGACCCGAGCCTCCTCGAACGTGTCGCCGAACACGAACACCATCCGCCCGTCCGGCGCCCGCGCCGGAATCCCCAGGTCGGTACCCGCCATCCGGAACCGATCGGTCAACCCGGGCCCGGTCAGATCCTTCACCTTGTTCGTCGTCACCGCCTGCACCCCGGCCAACGCCGTGCCAGGCAACGCGACCGCGGCACCAGCACCTGCCGTCGCACTCAAAAACGTTCTCCGAGAAAGCTCCATCGACTGACTCCCAGCTTGAAGGGGCGGACGGGAAATCGATTTCTCCGGCTACCATCCAAGACTCGCCGACTGAAGTCAACCCTTACGGCGTACACAAGAACTGTCAGTACGCGGCGCCTGCAGTCTGCTCCAGCCCCGGTCCACGGCTGCTCCCATCGGCTGCGGTAGACCTATGAACAGTCCGTCTGTACGCCTGTGGATAACTTCTGCGGCGGTTCGCGGAAAGTCGGCACGATATTGGGATGAGATCCGTTGCCGAGGTGCTGGCTCAGTTGGGTGGTAGTGCCACGTTCGCCGAACTGGCGGCAATGACCTCGCGGCGCGCCCTGGCGCGGGCGGTCAAGAGCGGGGAGATCGTCCGGCTGACCCGCGGTGTGTACGGCCATCCGCAGCTCAGCGCCCGCCGGTCCACCGCGCTCGCCTATGCCGGTGCGCTGTCGCACACCAGCGCGGCACAGGCTTGGCGGTTGCCACTCCTGGTATCGCCGCCCAAACCGCATGTCACGCTGCCGGTGCACCGCAAGGTCAAGGTCGGTCCACCGGCCGTACTCCATTGGGCCGACCTGGCCGCGACCGACCTGCGGCGGGGACTCACCTCGTTGGAGCGAACCGTCGTCGACTGCGCCCGGATCCTTCCGTTCGGCGAAGCGCTCGCAGTGGGAGATGCCGCCTTGGCTTCCGGCCACTTGAGCTCGGAGGAACTTCAGGCTGCGGCCGACGGGGTACGCGGCCGAGGCCGGGCCAATGCGCTGGCCGTCGCAGCCGCAGCGGACGCCCGCTCAGCCAGTTTCCTGGAGTCGATCATGCGCAGCCTGCTGCTGTCCGCCGGCATCTACGACTTCGAACCGCAGGTGCTGGTGACGACAGCAGGACGCCTGGCCCGGGTCGATCTGGGTCACCGGCGAGCGCGGATCGCGATCGAGGCAGAGGGCTACGAGTGGCACGGCTCCTCGCCCAAGTTCGCGGAGGACTGCCGACGGTACGACGACCTCGTCGCCGCGGGCTGGCTGGTGCTTCGCTTCACCTATCGCCAGGTTCTCGACGACCCGGACTGGGTCATCGCCACGGTGCGGGCCGCCCTGGCTCAGCGTGGTGCTGTACAGAAGGACTGGTAGTAGGCACCGCAACCGGCCTTGTTCACAGCGTGTCGGGCGGAAACGACGCCACGAAGGCAGCGTACTAACAGTTCTTGTGTACGCCGAAGCTCAGTCGCGGCCGGTGGCTATGGGGCGGGTGGGGTTGGTGATCCAGTCGGACCAGGAGCCGATGTAGACGGGGGATTGGATGCCTACTGCTTCCAGGGCCAGGGCGGTGTGGGTGGCGGTTACGCCGGAGCCGCAGTAGGTGGCCAGGTCGGTGTCGGCTGTGGCTCCGTGGTCGGCGAAGTAGGCGGCCAGGTCCTCCGTTGGCTTGAAGTGGCCGTCGGGGGTGAGGAGGTCGGCCATGGGGGTGTTGACTGCGCCGGGGATGTGGCCGGCGACCTTGTCCATCGGCTCGACCTCGCCGGCGAAGCGTTCGGGGGCCCGGGCGTCGAGGAGTACACCGGACGCGGCGACCTTGGCGGCACCTTCGGCGTCGACGAAGGGTAGATGGCCGGGCGTTGCGGTGAAGTCGCTGTCGCCGTCGGCCGGTACGACGGTGGTCACCTCTCCCCCGGCCGCACGCCAGGCGGCCAGGCCGCCGTCCAGCACGCGGACGTTGGTGAGGCCGAAGTAGCGGAGGATCCACCAGGCACGTGCGGCCGCCAGTGAGTTCGCCGCGTCGTACACGACCACCGGGGTGTCCGCCGACGCCCCAGTACGGCGTACCAGG
Organism: Kribbella albertanoniae; assembly: GCF_004348455.1. Taxonomy (GTDB): domain Bacteria; phylum Actinomycetota; class Actinomycetes; order Propionibacteriales; family Kribbellaceae; genus Kribbella; species Kribbella albertanoniae. The sequence goes on along the minus strand of NZ_SMKA01000017.1, from coordinate 16,486 downwards.
GCGGTGACTGTGGTTGCGTCGGGCAACGGGTGGCGGCCGGGGCCGGGTGGTCCGGCGAGCTCGGTGTCGAGGTCCACGAAGTAGGCGCCGGGGATGTGGCCGGCGTCGTACGCCTCGCGGCCGGGCGGGCCGGCCAGGTTCCAGGTGGCGTCGATGAGCACGGGGTTCAGGGTGCGCAGTTCGTCGACGGTGATCAGGGGGCTGGTCACGAGTGGGCTCCTCCGAACGGTAGGACTTCGGGTGACAAGGTCGCGCGGGCTCGGGCCTGGGTGAGGCGACGGCGGTGGTGGCGACGGCAGAGCACCTCGTAGGCCATTTGGGCCGCGTTGCTCTCGATGTCGCCCACTGCCAGCTGCTCGCCCTCGGTCACCATCTCTCCACCGATCGTACGGGCGTTGTGAGTGGCCCTCTCGCCGCACCAGCAGAGCGCCTCGACCTGGAGCAGTTCCATCCGGTCGGCGAGCTCGACCAGCCGCGCGGATCCGGGGAACAGGGTTGCCCGGAAGTCGGTCAGGATCCCGAAGCAGAAGACGTCGATCTGCAGCTCGTCGACCAGCCGGGCGAGCTGCTCGATCTGCAGCGCGGAGTAGAACTGCGCCTCGTCACAGACCACGTAGTCGACCCGCCCACCCTGCGTGAGCTCGTTGACCACGTGATCCCAGAAGTCGAATTCGGGCCGCACCTCGATCGCCTCGGCGACCAGGCCGAGCCGGGACGACAGCACCGACTCACCCGCCCGGTCGTGGCTGGTGAAGATCCGCCCCCGGCGCCCGCGCGCCTTGTGGTTGTGATCCATCTGCAGCGCCAGCGTGGACTTTCCGCAGTCCATGGTCCCGGTGAAGTAGAGCAGCTCAGCCACGGGCGATCATCCTGCCAAGTCAACCGCCCGCCCCGCACGTCGGGGTATGTCGCAACGTCCGAAAACACGCCGACCACGCCCTCCGGAGGTTCGGACGTTGTGGGTTTGGTGGACCCCGGCTTGGTTCTGCACCTCGGGACGGATTGAATGGGGTGTGCGCAAAGCCCTGCTGCTGTTCGTCGCGGTCTGTTTCACGACCGCCTCCGTCGCTCCGGCGGCCGTCGCTGTTCCGGTGCGGTCCACGGCCGGGCTGCGTGCGTACTTCGTGATCACCGAGCCGGCGAAGACCGTCCAGGCCGCCGCCGCGATCACGCAGAACGGTGGCACGGTCTATGCCGCGTACGACGCGATCGGGGTGATCGTCGCGCACTCGAGCAACGTCGATTTCGCCTCGAAGGTGCGCACGACCGAGGGCGTCCAGAAGGTCGGCGCGACCCGCACCGGCGACCTGCCCGCAGACGTGGCGAACCCGCCGCTCCCCCCGGCCGAGACCGAGACGGCCACCACGACTCCCGAGATCGACCGCGCTGACATGACCCAGATCGGCGCGGACCGGGCCTGGACCAAGACCCTCGGCGCGAAGACGGTCACCGTCGCAGTCCTGGACACCGGCGTGGACGACCAGCACTCCGATCTCAAGGCGAACTTCGACGCCGGCAAGTCGGCGTCCTGTGCCTACGGCAAGGCTGACACCCGGCCCGGCGCCTGGCGACCGATCGCCGATCACGGCACTCACGTGGCCGGCACGATCGCCGCCGCCAAGAACGGGACCGGCATGATCGGGGTGGCACCTGGTGTGAAGGTCTCGTCCATCCGGGTTGCTGAGAGCGGTAGCGACCTGTTCTTCCCGGAGAACACGGTCTGCTCGTTCATGTTCGCCGCCGACAAGGGCGTCTCGGTCACCAACAACAGCTACTACGTCGACCCGTGGATGTTCCTGTGCCCGTCGAACCAGGACCAGGACGCGATCTCGGAGGCGGTCAAGCGCTCGGTCGCGTACGCCGACTCCAAGGGCGTCGTGAACATCGCCGCAGCCGGTAACGAGACCTACGACCTGGCCAGCAAGGGTTCCGACGACTCCAGCCCGAACGACACCACCCCGGCCCCGCGCCAGGTCACCAACGACTGCCTGAGTCTGCCGACCGAGCTGCCGAATGTCGTCGTGGTGTCCTCCGTCGACGCCAGCAGCGCCAAGTCGCGCTTCTCGAACTTCGGTGAAGGCAAGATCAACCTCGCCGCCCCGGGTGAGAACGTGTACTCGACCGTCCCCGGTGGCGGCTACCAGGCAATGAGCGGTACGTCGATGGCCTCGCCGCATGTGGCCGGAGTGGCCGCGTTGCTGCGCAGTGCGAACCCGAAGCTCACTCCGCAGCAGGTGCGCGCCAAACTTGCTCAGCAGGCCAACGACATCGCCTGCCCAACCGGGATGTCGGCGAGTTGTAAGGGCAGTGCGACCAACAACTCGTACTTCGGTGAAGGTCTGGTCGACGCAGCCGAGGCCGTCGGCGCGGCTGCCGGTCAGCCGAAGGGTGCGATCTCGGTGACGAAGCCGGCCGAGCAGCTCGGCTTCGGCGGCGCACCGGCCCTGCCGCTGCTCATCAAGGGCATGGGCGGCAGCGGCGTGATCAGCTACTCCGCGAACGGTCTGCCCCCGGGCCTGGAGATCGACCCGCAGCGCGGCTGGATCACCGGCGTACTGACTCCGGGCGCCGGGCGCTACAAGGTGACGGTCATCGCCCGCGACGGCGAGGCGAAGACCGCCAGCGAGAGTTTCTTCTGGAACGTCTGGAGCTTCTAGTGACCGGGGTCGACGAGGAGCGGAATCTCCATCTCGTCGGCCGTCAGCGAGCCGTGCAGCCCGATCAGCCCAGCCTCTTGCGGGAACCGCCGGCTCGCCACCAGTGACAGCGGTCCGAGCGCGGCCACCACGACATCACCCAGCCGCGGCGCCACCCGATCCTCGACAGCTCCGAACCATCCCCGCCCGATCGCCTCGTCCCGACTGAGCACGAGCGCCCGGTCGCCGAGCCGCTCCCGGTACGTCGCCAGTACGTCGTCCTGCGCGCCATCCACGCAGTACAGATGCCGGAACCGCGACTCGCCACCGATCAGCCGCAACCCGTCGGTGAGCGCCGGCTCGGCATCGAGATCAACCCGGTTCTCCGGGGCGACATCGATCATTCCGTGATCGGCGATCACCACCAGTACGGCGTACCGTGGCAACGCCGCGCGGACCTGGAACGCGAACGCATCCGCAGCCACCAGTTCCTTCCGCCACTGCCACGAGTCGCAACCCTGCCCGTGACCGGTGTAGTCGAGCTGGGAGTCGTACACGTAGGTCAGCGACGACCGGCCCTCCCGACTGGCGAACCGGGTCGCGTCCAGCCGGTCCTCGACCGTGTCCGCACCCCGATGGATACTCCCCCGGAACGCCGCCCGGGTCAGCCCGGACTTCTCGAACCGCGCCTTGCTCACATTCCGCGTCACCACGCCGGCCGCAGCCACCCGATCGAAGACCGTGGTGTGCGGCTGCCACTTCCACGGATCGACCGGCGCATCCCACTGCAGTGCATTCAGCAGTGCACCCGTCTCCGGGACGATCGACGTGTAGCCGATCATCCCGTGCGCACCCGGCGGCAGCCCGGTCCCAAGACTGGTCAAACTGACCGCGGTCGTCGACGGCACCCCGGCGGTCAGGCTGCGCCCGGTCGCCAACAGCGACGACAGGTACGGCGCGGACTCCGCATAGCGTTGCAGGTTATTCCACCCGAGGCCGTCGAACAGCAGGACGGCGTACCGGGAGGCCAGTGGCAGTCGCAGGGTGTTCGTGAAGTCAGGGACCGACAAGGCGCCGGCCACCGACGGCAGTACGTCGGCGAGCGCACCCCCGCCGTACTGCGGGCTCACCGAAGCGATCATGGGACGACTACTTCGTGGTCGCGAACGACAGCGCTCGCGCGAAGTCCAGCACCTGCTGGATACCGGCCGGGCCGTCGGCGGCGGCGCTGATCCGCAGCGAGATGTCGTCGGCGGCGACCGAGCCGGTGTAGCCGTGGTCGGCTTCGCAGTTCGGGTCGGCGCAGACGGCGGGCTCGAGGTCGATCCGGTTCACCATGCCCCAGCCGATCGTCAGCACGACCTCGCCACCGCCGGCCACCGCCGGGTCGGACTTGCCGGACGCGTAGCCCGCGGGGTTCGGAACCACCCGGTTCACCACCACTGCGTTCACCCGGGACAGCGGGATGGCCTCGGTCGAGGTCGACGCGTACGGCGCCCGGATCAGATCGTCGGCCGCGTGCTCGTCGGTGTGCCCGACGATCAGCCGGGTCGGGGTGAGCGCCAGGATGGTGATGTGCCGCCGGACCTCGTCGCGGTCGAACGTCGGCTCGTGCTGCAGCACGAAGGCCCGGATCGGCTCGCTCGCGATCGCAATCGCGAGCGAGTCCGTCACGACGTCGGGGTAGTAACCGCAGTGGTCGATCGCGGCGCGCAGCTCCGGTGAGGCGTCCACGAGCTCCGGTGTATTCAGGTCACGCATACCCTCATCCTTGCACGACCCGCGCCCGCGGCGATTCCGCCTTGTGGACAATGACGCTGCGCCTTGTGGACAATGACACTGTTGGCCTTCGGCCAAGCGCGATCAGTTCGCACTTGCCTTCCGCAGGACCGGTGCGCCCGCCATCCCGGCCGCGGCGACCAGGACGAGCCCGACCACGACCTGCCCGATCAGCAGCAGGATGCCGGAATTTCCCTCCGTGGCGATCTGCCCGCCGCTCAGTGCCAGCGCACACAACGCACCGAACCCGACCACCGGCAGACCGACTCCGACCACCGGAACCAGCGCGGCGAGACGCGCCGACCGTTCGATCACGCTGAGCGGTACGCCGGATCGGCGCAGCGCCTTGGCCGGTCCGGCCTGGTCGAGCGCCGTACCGACTGCTCCGGCAGCCGTGGAGGCGGCCGCGGTCAGGAACACCAGCCCCATCAGCAGCGCGACGCCGATCCGCATGTCCTGCCAGATCGGGTCGTCGTCCCCGCCCGGCATGAAGACCGAGATGAACCCGGTGACGAATCCGCTCAGTACCAGCGCGGCGACCGGCCGGAATGCGGCCTTCGGGTCGTCCGCGAGCCGGCGACCGGCCAGCAACGCGATGGGCCCGTTGGCCAGGTTGGCCATCATCTTGCCGATGATCTGAACCGCGAACGGCCCAAGGATCCGTACGGCGAGTGCTGCGAACCCGATCGCGATGAGCAGCGGCACGATCGCAGCCCCCATACCCAGGCTGGCCAGTGCGATCGGTCCCACGAGCAGTGGCAGCAGCCGCAGCGCAGTGGTCGACTTGCGTGTCTGACCCCGTACGACGCCCAGCGGGGTGATGCTGACCCGGCCGAGCCCGATCAGTGCGCTGAGCACCGACAACACCGGTACGGCGGTCAGCACGATCAGCACGGCCCACCACGGCGGTGCGATGTCGGAAACGAACCAGCGGCCGCCACCTAGCGGGATCTGCGCGATCAGTGGCGTCAGAACGACGTACCCGACCAGACCGACCACTGCGCCCGCCAGACCCAGTACTGCCTGTTCGACAGCGCTCAGCCAGAGCACCTGGGAGCGGGTGGAGCCAGCGAGTCGCAGAGCGGCCAGTCTGTGCTCGCGGCGCTTCGCTGCGACCCCGGCTGCCTGGCCGACCAGGCTGAGGAGCGGGAACAGCACCAGGATGATGCCGAACGCCACTGCGATCAGCAGACCGCCCAACCGGCCGTCCATCGCGGTGGTCTGCCAGCTGGCGACGTAGTCCGGGTACTTGCTGTCGATCTTGTCCACGCCGTGGATCAGAACGAGTTCTTCAGGTGAGGACAGACCTTTGTCGGTGATCACTCCGGTCGGCTTGTCCAGGCCGAACTCACCCTTGAGGCTGGCCCAGTGCTTGGCCACCTCCGGCGAGACGAACACCTCGCCCGGCTTCGGCAGATGATCGAGTCCCGGCGGAGGCGGCTGGTTGGTCGGCTTCAGGATGGCGAGGTCGACCTGCAGCAGCGGCTTCCCGTCGACCTTCTTGCCGTCGACAGTGTGCAGAGCACCGATGGCCGTGGCCGCGTCGGCCGAATCGGCACCCCGCCAGCCGATCCGGTCCGAGCGATGCGAGATCCCCAGCGAGCCTGCGATCAGGAACGTCACGAGCAGCGCGACGATCGCGGTCGCCCCCAGCGCCGCCAGGTTGGCGGCACGGCCGCCCGGGCCAGGGCGCCGTACAAAACGCAGCCCTAGATCTGTCATGGGATTCATCGGGTCGCCCCCACGTTTTCGTGGACGCGGCCGTCGACGATCGTCATGATGCGGTGGCAGCGGGCGGCGACCGAGTTGTCGTGGGTCACCACGACGACTGCGGCACCGCGATGGGTGGCCGCGCCGATCAGCAGGTCGATGACCTGCGAGCCCGTGGTCGCGTCGAGCGCACCGGTCGGCTCATCGGCGAACACCACCTGTGGTTCGCCGACGAGTGCGCGGGCGATCGCGACGCGTTGCGCTTGGCCGCCGGACAGTTCACCGGGCCGGCGGCCGGCCTCGTTGGCCAGGCCGACCTGGGCCAGCATGTTCCGCGCCCGGCCGATCGCGTCGCGGCGGCTAAGGCCGTCAACCATCAGGGGTAGCGCAACGTTCTCGTCGGCCGGCAGTTCGGCCAGCAGTTGGTTGTCCTGGAAGACGAACCCGAGCCGGCGGCGCCGCAGTACGGTCCGGGCGGCGTCGTTCAACTGGTCGACGCGCTCGCCGCCCAGCCACACCTCCCCCTGGTCCGGAGTGAGGATGCCGGCCAGCACATGCAGCAGCGTGGACTTGCCGTTGCCACTGGGGCCCATCACGGCCAGCGCCTCGCCGGACCGGACGCCGACATCGACGCCGGCCAGTCCGACGACATCTCCGTAGTACTTGATCAGGCCGTGTCCACTGAGGACGACCTGCGGGGCGAGTTGGGGACTCTGGAAGCTCATGATGACGAGCTTTCCGCGAACCAAGCCTCGATTCGTCGGTCCGTGGACCGGTCTTCGCATCGCCTTCCGGTGTCCTTCGGCGACCCGGCGTAGTACTGGAGTCGTACGCCTAGGTCAGCGTTTGGGTCAGTTCACTGCGGGTCGACGTGTGTACGACGCGGCCGTGGGCCCCGTTGACGATCGGCAGGTACGGCGGCACGTGGCCGCACTCGACGTCGGCGATGATCGGGACGTTCAGGGACCCGAGAGCGTCGAGAACCGCCTCGTGCTGGGTGAGCGAGGCGGCATCCGGTGCTCTGGTCCGGCCGACCAGGACCGCGTTCGCGTCGTCGAAGAGGCCGGCCAGCCGCATCCCGTGCAGATTCCGGCAGATCGTGAAGGCCTCGTCCCCGGCCGCTTCGACGTACACGATCAGGTCGCCGAGATTCGAGACGTCGAGGTACGGCGTACCGGCGAGGTTGCAGAGGGTTTCGATGCAGCCGCCGATCAGGCGTCCTTCGACCTCCACGTCACCGTCGGCGTCGAGTCGCGTCCACCTGCCCGGTGTGTCGAGCGTGAACTCGCTGACGTCAGGTTGGGTTTGCCACTCGTCCCAACCGGTGGATCGATAGCGGTTGGGCGGCGTCTGGGTGAACTGGTGCCCCGGCTGCGCGGCGGCGATGTCGAGCCACGACAGGAGGCCTTCGGGCGTCCGGTACGGCGTATCCATCAGATTGTTGCCGTGGATCGTCGCCACGCCCGTGCGGAGCGTCAGCGGCGTCATGATCGTGGACATGTCGGAATATCCGACGACCCAGGTCGGCTCAGCTTTGCGGAGCCGGTCCCAATCGAGCAGCGGGAGCAGGTCGATCGCGGTCTCACCGCCCCACGGCGGGATCACCGCGCGGATGGTGGGATCGGTCAGCATCGCCATCAGCTCGGCGGCGCGATCCTCGGCCGGTGCGCTCACGTGGCCGGTGCCGTCCATGCAGTCACCGACGACGACCTTGTAGCCCCGGGCCTCCACTGTGCGGATCCCTGCGTCGAGGCGTGCGAGCAGATCCTTCGCGACTCCACTCGAAGGAGAGGTGACGCCTACGCGGTCACCGGGGCGTAGCGGACGTGGGTATCTCACTGACATGAGCCGGATTCTGGCACGGGCGGCCAGGCTGGCGCCTACGAGTTTCGACTGCGCTACGAGCTTCGGAAGGCCGACGGGTAGGCGTCGCGGTAGCTCGGGATCGGGCCGGTCGGGGTCTCGACCGTCTCGGCATTGAGCATCGCGTGCACGATCGCGCGGGTCAGTGTGCGGGCCGCTCCCGCGTAGACCGCCTCGAGTTGCGCGAGTGCGGTCGGGTCGGTGACGCTCAGCCGTGGGCCGTCGTCTCCTAGCGTGGACAGCGCGAAGATGCTGTCGCCGTCGACGAGGGTGTGGATCGGGTCGATGCCCCGGGCCAGTCCGTCGTGCGCGATCATCGCCATCCGTTTGGTGGCGGCCTTGTCCAGCGGTACGTCGGTCGCGACGACGGCGATCACGGTGTTCATGGCCGGCCCCGGGATCAGGTTGCGGCCCGGAGCTGCGGGTGGCGGCGGCTCGGTCGGGGTCTTGAGGTGGGCGAACTCGTCACCAAGCCCGTAGCGCGCGCCGTGCAGCACGCCGTCCGCATCGACCGCCGAACCGGCCGCGTTGACGATCACCAGTGCACCGACGGTGGTCCCGTCGTCCAGCCGGACGCTCGCCGAGCCGACGCCGCCCTTCAGCGACCGGGCCCGCGCACCGGCCCCGGCACCATGATTGCCTAGGGCAACCGGTCCGTCGGAGGCTCGAGAGATCGCGTCGGTCCCCCACGACGCGTCCGGGCGCGCCTGGAAGCCACCGCCACGGCCGAGGTCGAAGATCACCGCCGACGGCACGATCGGGACGACGTCCTTCTCGCCTTGGCCGACCCGGATTCCTTCACCACGCTCTTCGAGCCAGCGCATCACTCCCCCGGCCGCGTCGAGGCCGTAGGCGCTGCCGCCGGTCAGGACGACCGCGTTCACGCCTGGGTTCGAGTTCACCGGGTCGAGCAGGTCGGTCTCGCGGGTGCCGGGTGCACCGCCGCGCACGTCCACACCGGCGACGGCAGTGGCCGGTACGTAGACGACCGTCGTACCGGTCAGGTAGGGAGCGTCGACGCGCTCGACCTGTCCGACCAGGAGCCCGGGTACGTCGGTGATCGCGTTGTACGGACCCGGCTGCATGCGCGCTCCTCAGGCAGAAAATCTGGTTGCCACCGACATTAGCTTGGTAGGTATGAACACCGATCAGCTCTGTGGTCTGCTGGCCGAACCGTCCCGGTTGCGCACCTACTCCGCCGTCGTCCTCGGTGCCACCACCCCCGACCAGGTAGCCGGCTCGACCGGCCTCTCCGGAGCCGCGGTCGGCAAAGCCCTGCAGAAGCTGATCAAGGCCGGCCTCGTCACGGCGTCCCCCTCGCTACAGGCCGACCAGGACGCGTTCAAGAACGCAGTCCGCGCCGAGCGCCCTACCCGGACACCCCTCGACGCCGACCCCGAACGCGACTCCGTACTCAAGGCCTTCATCCGCGACGGCCGGCTGACCCACTTCCCGACGTACCCGGACAAACTCCGCGTCGTCCTCGAGCACGTGGTGAAATCGTTCGAACCGGGCCGCTCCTATCCCGAGCCCGAGGTCAACGAGCTACTCAACCACTGGCACCCCGACCACGCAGCCCTCCGCCGCGAACTGGTAGACGCCCGCCTCCTCACCCGAACCAACAGCATCTACCGCCGCACTCCCTGACCCCCGGTCTGTCGCTAACGACACGTAGTAGTCCTCCCGCCGAGCGGTCCCCACGCTCAGCCGCGCGCCGCGAGGTTGCGGTAGACCCACTACTACGTGTCCTTAGCTACCGTGCGCCGATCAAGCCGGGTCAGGTGAGGCGTCGTACGGCGGTGTCCTGGCGGGGTTTTTCGTTCGGGGCGATGCGGATGGCGGCGTCCAGGACGGTGGCGCCTTGGATGGCTACCAGGACTGAGCGGAGGTCTAGCTTGACGACCTCTTCCAGGTCGAGGGTGAGGCGGGAGACTCGGTGGAGGAGGTTTTCGATGGCGGCTATGTCGGCGGGGTCGGTGCCTCGGTAGCCGTAAAGCAACGGCGCGGCGCGGACTTCGCGGACCATCTCGGCGGCGTCGCGGGTCGTGAGCGGCGGCATGCGGTAGGAGCGGTCGCCCAGTAGGTCAGTGGCGACGCCGGAGAGGCCGAAGGTGACGACCGGGCCGAAGGAGACGTCCTCCTCGGCCGAGATCACCACCGGTACGCCGGGCGGTGCCATCTTCTGTACGACGAACTGGGCACGCGCCGGATCCGCCGCGACCCCGAAGGTCGTGGTCATCTCGGCCCAGGCCGCACGCATGTCGTCCTCGTCGTGGATGTGTCGCCAGATGTCGGCGAGGTCGGGCCGCATCCGCCACTGCTCGGCGGTCGCCTTCAGGATCACCTCGAAGCCGAGATCCTCGGCCCGGGCGACCGCCTCGTCCGCGCTCAGCACTGGGAACGCGGGCAGGACGGAGATGCCATAGAAGCTCAGCAGCATCTGGCGGTCCGAGTCGTCGAGGTCCGCGCCCTGAGGGTGCCGCTGCAGATACTCCGTGACGAAGGCCTCGGCGCCGGCGGTATCCACGTCCGGCAACTCCGGTACGCCGCTGTCCGACCGCCGGCGCCATTCGGCGTACTGGGTCGCCTTGGCCAGCGCACCCACGGCGTACTGCGGGTTCAGGAACGACGGGATCGACCCACGCGCCGCACCACCCTCATCATCCGGAACCTGCAACTCCTTCGGCACGCTCCGCGACGCGAGGAACGTCGAGACGACCGGCTTGTCCGAGCCAGCCGCGGCAGCAGCCAGTACGGCGGCCACCTCGGCGCCGCTGGATTGCACCGGCGGGGTGTAGATGACCACGACCGAGTGCACCCGATCGTCGGCGAACACCTCGGCCAGCGCGGTACCGAAGTCGGCGGCGGACGCGTCGGGGCTGAGGTTGCGCGGATCGCCGGCGACCTTGAGCCCGACGCCCGCCATCGTGTCCAGGGCCAGCAGGGTTAGCGCGTCGGAGTTGCTGACGATCGAGACCCGGCGGCCCTTCGGCAGCGGCTGGTGGGCGAGCAACTGCGCGACATCGAACAGCTCGCCGGTCGTGTCGACCCCGATCAGACCGCTCTGCCGGAACATCGAGTCGATCGTTGCGGCCGGCAACTTGCTTCGCCGGACCAGCTGACCGACCGGCACACCTTGCGTGGCGCGGCCCGACTTCAGCGCGATCACCGGCTTCCGCCCCGCGAGCCGCCGTGCGACCCGGCTGAACTTGCGCGGGTTGCCCAGCGACTCCAAGTACAGCAGCACGACCTCGGTCGCCTCGTCGGAGTACCAGAACTGCATCAAGTCGTTGCCCGAGACATCGGCCCGGTTCCCCGCGGAGACAAAGGACGACAACCCCACCCCACGCGCGGCCATATCGGCCAGGATCGGCACACCGAGCGCACCCGACTGGCAGAAGAACGCGACCCGCCCACGGCTCGGCATCACCGGCGACAACGTCGCGTTCAGCGAAACCCCAGCCGCAGTGTTGATCAGCCCGAGCGCGTTCGGCCCGATCACCCGCATCCCGTACGAGCGGGCCAGCCCGACCAACTGTCGTTGCCGCCGACGGCCCTCATCACCGATCTCGGCGAACCCACTCGACACCACGACCAGACCCCGCACGCCCTTGGCGGCACAGTCCAACACGACGTCCGACACCATCTCGGCCTTGACCGCGACGATCACGAGGTCGACCGTGTCCGGCACATCGCGAATGGTCGGGTACGCCGGAACTCCCTCGATCTCGGCCGCCGAGGTGTCCGCGTTGACGGCGTACATGCGACCCGAGAATCCACTGTCGCGCAGGTTCCGCAGCAGCGCGTTCCCGATCGTGCCATCGCGCCGCGATGCACCGATGACCGCGACGCTCGACGGCGTCAGCAGCCGCGCGATCGACAGCGCCTCCGAACGCTGCTCACGCGCCTGCATCACCCCGAACGACGTATCGGTCGGCGCGATGTCGAACTCGACCATGATCACGCCGTCCTCGAACTCACGCGCGACCTTGTACCCGGCCTCAGTGAAGACGGTGATCATCTTGCGGTTGTCCGGCAGCACCTCGGCGACGAAGTGGGCGATCCCGTTCTCCCGGGCAGCCTGGGCCAGGTGCTCGAGCAGCAGTTGCCCGAGGCCCCGGCCCTGATGCGCGTCCTCGATCAGGAACGCGACTTCCGCCGTACGGCGGCCTGTCCGTTCGTACCGGCCGACGCCGATCATCTCGTTGCCCACGGTCACGATCAGCGCGAGCCGGTCGTGGTAGTCGACCTGGGTGAAGCGCGCCACATCGCGGTCCGAAAGTTGCGGGTACGGCGCGAAGAAGCGGTAGTACTTCGACTGCTCCGACACCCGTGCGTAGAACTGGACCAGCAGGTCGGCGTCGCTCGGGGTGATCGGGCGCAGGCGGGCGGTGGCGCCGTCCCGCAGCACCACATCGGCCTCGAAGTCCACCGGGTAATCGGCCGGGGCCTGCACGGCATACTGTGCAAGCTGTCCAGCAGACGTGTCATCCGGCGAGGTCACCCCGCCAGCGTACTCAACGCAACCGATAGGAGACGGGGAATTTGGTCGCGCGGATCGCACCGGTACTGGTGTTTCTGATCGCAGTGACCGTGATCGCCGAGCTGGCCGACAAGGCCAAGGTCTTCGACGTGGCTGCCCGGGAGGCCGCCCACCTGGCGCGCGGCCGGGTCTGGCGGCTCTGGTTGCTCGTGGTCGTTCTCGCCACCGGGCTGACGATTGTGCTCTCGCTGGACACCTGCGCGGTGCTACTCACCCCGGTCGTCCTCGCGATGGCTCGCCAGCTCGACATCCCGCCGAAGCTGTTCGCGTTCACGACCGTCTGGCTGGCAGGTACGGCGTCCCTCCTGCTGCCGGTGTCGAATCTCACCAACCTGCTCGCGCTGCACCATTTCCGCCAGCTGGACACGCCGTACCTGAGCGTCAGTTGGCGGCCGGCGATCGCCGCGATCGTGATCACGGTCGTCGTGCTGGCGGTGTTGTTCCATCGCGACCTCGGCCGGACGTACGACGTACCGGCGACTCCCGCGGTCGAGGACAAGGTGCTGTTCTGGAGCGCGACCGCGGTCTGCGTACTGCTCGGGCCCGCCTTCGTCTCGGGTATCGAGGTCGCCTGGCCGGCGAGTATCGGAGCGCTCATGCTGGTCGTTCTGTTCGCGATCCGCCGCCGCAGCGAACTCCGCTGGTCGCTCATCCCGGCCAAACTGGTCGTCGGGGTCGTTGTCCTCTTCGCCATCGTCGCGTTCCTCACCGACCACGGCCTGGAGGGCCTCCTCAAGCAGGTCGCCGGAACCACCTCCGACCTGCGCCTGAGCGCCACCGCAGCCCTCGGCGCGAACCTCTTCGACAACCTGCCCGCCTACCTCGCGATAGAACCGGTCGCCGCCTCCGACCCGCACCGGATGACCGCTCTCCTGATCGGCGTCAACACCGGCTGCCTCCTCACCCTCTGGGGCTCTCTGGCGACCCTCCTGTGGCGAGCCCGCTGCAAAGCCGCCAGCGTCACCATCACCTGGTGGTCCTTCCTCTGGCGCGGCCTGATCCTGACGCCGCTCGTGGTGACCGGCGCCGTACTCGCGATCTGACACACCCGGCGGACGTTTACCGATCGGTAGTGGGTGGGCAATCATGCGGGCATGAGCGAAGCCGACAGCACCGAGCAGAGCACGGCGGATGTGACGCGGGAGTTCCGGGCGGCGCGGGACTTCCTGGTCGCGCACCGGGAGGACTACAGGACGGCGTACCGGGACTTCAAGTGGCCGGTGTTCGAGCGGTTCAACTGGGCGCGGGACTGGTTCGACGCGCTGGCGGTCGAGCAGGGCGAGGTCGCGGCGCTGACGATCGTCGAGGAGGACGGCGAGGTCAACTCGCGCACGTACGCCGAGCTGGGCGAGCGTTCACGCAAGATCGCCGGCTGGCTCACCGAGGCCGGGCTGAAGCCGGGAGACAGGGTGCTGATCGTGCTCGGCAACGTCGTACCGCTGTGGGAGACGATGCTCGGCTGTATCCGGGCCGGCGCGGTGATGATCCCGGCAACGACCCTGCTCACAGACGCCGACCTGGCCGACCGGATTGCCCGCGGCAACGTTCGTGCGGTGGTGACCGCGAGCGACGAGACCGGCCGGTACGACGGGATCGCGGACGATTGTCTGCGGGTGGCGGTCGGTGAGCCGGTCGAGGGGTGGCTGCACTACGACGACTTCGCGCAGTACGACGGTCCCGTGCCGGACGTGGACACCGCGGCTGACGACTCGTTGCTGCTGTACTTCACGTCCGGTACGACGAGTCAGCCGAAGCTGGTCGAGCACACGCAGGTCAGCTACCCGGTCGGCCACCTGTCGACCATGTACTGGATCGGCCTCCAGCCCGGCGACGTCCACCTGAACGTCTCCTCGCCCGGCTGGGCCAAGCACTCGTGGAGCAATGTCTTCGCCCCCTGGAACGCCGGCGCGACCGTCTTCCTCTACAACTACTCCCGCTTCGACGCGGAGAAGATGCTGCGGGTCCTCCAGACGTACGGCGTGACGACGTTCTGCGCACCGCCGACGGTCTGGCGGATGCTGATTCAGGCGGATCTGTCCGCGGTCGAGGTCGCGATCCGCGAGTGCATCTCGGCCGGGGAGCCGCTCAACCCCGAGGTGATCGACCAGGTCCGCAACGCGTGGGGCATCACGATCCGCGACGGCTACGGGCAGACCGAGACAACCGCGCAGATCGGCAACCCGCCTGGTCAGCCGGTCAAACTCGGCTCGATGGGCCGGCCGCTGCCCGGGTACGCGATCGCGCTGATCGACCCGAGTACCGACGAGATCGGTGACGACGGCGAGATCTGCATCGAGCTCGCTCCCCCGCCGGTCCCGCTGATGCGCGGCTACCGCGATGCCGAGGAGCTGACCGCCGAGGCGACCCGCGGCGGTTTCTACCACACCGGCGACGTCGCGAGCCGGGACGAGGACGGCTACATCACGTACGTCGGCCGCTCGGACGACGTCTTCAAGGCGAGCGACTACCGCATCTCGCCCTTCGAACTGGAGTCGGTGCTGATCGAGCACCCCGCCGTCGCCGAGGCCGCCGTGGTGCCGTCACCGGATCCGGTCCGACTCGCCGTTCCGAAGGCGTACGTC
This sequence comes from Kribbella albertanoniae, assembly GCF_004348455.1. Taxonomy (GTDB): domain Bacteria; phylum Actinomycetota; class Actinomycetes; order Propionibacteriales; family Kribbellaceae; genus Kribbella; species Kribbella albertanoniae. The sequence continues at coordinate 1,373 of NZ_SMKA01000017.1, read as the reverse complement.
GTACTGGCCGCCGGCCACGAACCGTCCCGCGAACTCGCCGCTGAGATTCTGCAGTTCTGCCGCGACCACTTGGCGCCGTACAAGCGGATCCGGCGGATCGAGTTCGCCGAGCTGCCGAAGACGATCTCCGGCAAGATCCGCCGCGTCGAACTCCGCACCGACGAGGCCGCGAAGGTCTCCGCCGGCGAAAGCACCGAGCATTCCTACGACGAGGCGGACTTCAAGACCGAGTAGGCGTACACAAGGACTGTTAGTGGTGCACCAGACATGCCGCCGTTCCGCCCGGTGCACGCCTGGCGACGCGCTCGGGAGCCGCGTACTACCAGTTCTTCTGTACGCCGCGTGCTGAAATGGGCGGATGTCGTTCGACACCGGGCTCGGGCCCGCTGCGTTGATCGTGCTGCCGCTGCTGATCGCGATCGCTGTGGCGGGATCCCGGTACGCCGGGCTGCGGCACGACAAGGGGGTTGTCACCGCGGCGCTGCGGGCGGTTGTGCAGTTGGCGGCGGTTGGACTGGTCGTCGGGTTCGCACTGCAGCACACGCTCGGGGCGATCGCCTTCGTGCTGCTGATGTTCGGTGTCGCGACGTTCACGAGCATGCGGCGGTTGCACCAAACCGCGGAGATCCGCCATCAGTGGCTGTACTGCGGTGCCGCGATCGGGGCGGGTGCGTTCAGCGTCCTGCTGATCCTCATCCTGCCCGGCGTCGTCCCGCGGAACCCGGCCACGATCCTGCCGATGGGCGGCATCATCGTCGGCGGAGCCATGACCGCCACCACGCTCGCGGGACGCCGGGTGCTGAGCGAGTACGGCACCCGATTCGGCGAGTTCGAGGCCGGTCTGTCGATCGGACTGCTCCCCCGCGAGGCCTTCAAACTCGTCGTCGGCCCGGTCGCCGGCGACGCGCTGCTCCCCGCCCTCGACCAGACCCGAACCGTCGGCCTGGTCTCCCTGCCCGGTGCCTTCGTCGGCATGGTCCTCGGCGGCGCCTCCCCCGCAGCCGCGGCCGCGCTGCAACTCGTCGTACTGATCGGCCTGATGGCAGCAGAAACAATCGCCATCCTCACCATCACCGAACTGCTCTCCCGCTCCCGCCTACCGGACGGGCGTACCGTTTCCTCATGACCGATGACAACAACATCTTCACCAAGATCGACGCCCTCGTGGCCGAGGAGCACGAGCTCCGCAACAAGCGCGCGGCCGGCGAGATCGGCGACGGCGAGGAGCGCGACCGCCTGAAGGCCCTCGAGGTCGAGCTGGACCAGTGCTGGGACCTGCTCCGCCAGCGCCGCGCCAAGCGCGAGTTCGGCGAGGACCCCGAGACCGCCGAAGCCCGCCCCGCCTCCACCGTCGAGGGCTACCTGAACTAAGC
>NZ_SMKA01000179.1 GCF_004348455.1 Kribbella albertanoniae | reverse complement strand
GGGGAAGCAGGCGGCGGGGACGCCGGCGACGGTGGCGTTGACGAAGGCGAAGATCGGGTTCAGCACGCATGCGTACGAGCATGATCCGGGGGCGAAGTCGTACGGGCTGGAGGCGGCCGAGGCGCTGGGGCTGGAGCCTGCGCAGGTGTTCAAGACGCTGCTGGTCGAGGTCGACGGCAAGCTGGCGGTCGGCGTGGTTCCGGTGGACAAGCAGCTGGATCTGAAGGCGATCGCGGCGGCTGCCGGTGGGAAGAAGGCGGTGATGGCCGACCCGGTCGCCGCCGAACGCACGACCGGGTACGTCGTCGGTGGGATCAGCCCGATCGGTCAGAAGCGGCCGTTGCTGACGGTCGTCGACAGTACGGCGACCGCCCACGCCACCGTGTACGTGTCGGGTGGCCGGCGAGGGCTCGACATCGGTCTCTCCCCCGCCGACCTGATCGCGGTCACGAAGGCCCGTACGGCGGCTATCGCGCGCTGACCCAGATCGACGCCAGCTCGTGGATCGTCAGGGAGTCGAGGTGGAGCCGTCCTTCGATGAAGAGTTCAGGAACACCATCGAAGTTGTAGCTCTGGTAGACGTCCCCATCGTTGCCGAAGACATCGAGTTGACCGCGGTCGACGAGCAACCGCACCTTGACCTTGCCGTCCTGCGGCGACATCGGTACGCCGTTCAGTTGCCCCGCGCGAGCGTCGTACGCGATCTCACGGGGCAACCGGATGCCGAACCGCTGCGCGTCGCGAACGTCCACGACCGCCTCGAGTTCGTACGTGGCGCCCCGCAAGCCAGGTGCTGCCATGCTGTCGAGGCTCAGGTCCTTCCAAGTCCGGGTGTTCTCCCGCAGCACGCCGATTTCTGGGACCGGCGTGCTGACCACGCGGAGGCCGTCGGTTGTCCGGCGCAGTTTGAGATCCACCGGGAAGGACGCGTTGCCCGTCCAGACCGAGCCGTGGTTCTCACCCTGCCACGCGATGGAGACGACACGATCGCCTTCCAGGTTCGAGAAGTTCAGGGCCGCGTAGTACCCGGCGCCGGCAAAGGTCGCTGTCTGGTTGATCTTCTGCGGCACCGTCCAGTCGCTGCGGAACGCCGTACCGTCCCAATCACCGATGTAGTACGCACCACTAGCGGAGTGCAGGACCCAGTGGTAGTTGCCGTCGAGCGGCATCCGGATCATGTTCGGACACTCGAACAGCCACTCGGCCGCGAACCGCGACGCGAAGGTCCAGTGCAGCAGATCAGTCGAGCTGAAGAAGTCCACTCCGTTGCCACCGGCATCGGACCAGACGACCATCCCCCAGCGCTGCGACGCAGGATCCCAGAACACCTTCGGGTCGCGACTGTCCCCCTCCGGTACGGCGACCTTCCGGCCACCGTCGTACGTCTGGAACGTGTAGCCGCCGTCCAGGCTGTAGAAGACCGTCACACCCCGCGTCCCGGAGTACACGAGGATCGGGTCGTGGTCGCCGGACTTCAGCCCGCTGTCGTTGCCGCAGTCAACGACTCCACCGCCGGACCACAGGTCGCCCGGATGGATCGTGGGATCGAGCGCGATCGGCTGCTCCTGCCAGTGCACGAGATCGGTACTGGTCGCGTGCCCCCAGTGCATCGTGTCCCACTGCAACGAGTTCGGCGCGTGCTGGAAGTAGAGGTGATAGACGCCGCGATAGAACAGCGGCGCGTTCGGATCGTTCATCCAGCCCCTCCGCGGACTGAAGTGGAACTGCCCGCGGTTGTCCTCTTGATAGCTCATGTGTCCACCAGGTTGGGCGGGGCATCCGGATCGCCGGGGCGCAAGGCTCCGGTCATCAGGGAGACCACCTGGCTCATCGACGCGTCCGCCGGGCGTACGACGGCGGTCCGGCGACCGAGGCGGTGGACGTGGATCCGGTCGGCGATCTCGAACACCTGCGGCATGTCGTGGCTGATCAGCACCACCGGCAGCCCGCGATCACGGATCCGCCGGATCAGGTCGAGCACCTGCCGCGACTCCTTCACGCCGAGCGCGGCCGTCGGCTCGTCCATGATGACCATCTTGCTGCCGAACATCGCCGCTCGGGCGACCGCCACCGCCTGCCGCTGACCACCCGACAGTGTCTCGATCAGCTGGCCGATGTGCTGCACGGTTTCGATGCCCAAGGCATCGAGTTGCCGCTGAGCCTGTTCCCGCATCGCGCTCCGGTCGAGCAGCCGGAACACACTGCCCAACGGCCCGGTACGGCGTACTTCGCGGCCGAGGAAGAGGTTCGTGGCGATGTCCATCGCGGGCGCCAGGGCCAGCGTTTGATGGACGGTCTCGATGCCGGCGTGCCGAGCGTCGAGCGGCGAGTGGAAGTGCGTCTCCGAACCCTCGAGCAGGATCGTGCCCTCGTCGGGGATCAGCGCGCCGGACAAGGCCTTGATCAAGCTGGACTTGCCGGCACCGTTGTCGCCGACGACGGCCAGCACCTCACCGGCGTACAGGTCGAAGTCGGCACCGTCGATGGCGGTCACCCGGCCGTAGCGCTTCACCAAACCGCGAGCCTGCAGTGCCGGAATAGTCAGGGCGGGTGTCATCGTGACCTCCTTCGGACGACCTGGTCGAAGGCAACCGCTGCGATCACCAGGACACCGGTCGCGACATCCTGGTAGAGGCTGTCGATCCCGGCCTGGGTCAGACCGCTGCGCAGTACGGCGACGATCAAAGCACCGACCACGGTACCCATCACGCTGCCCCGGCCACCGAACAGGCTGGTGCCGCCGATGACGACCGCGGTGATGCTGTCCAGGTTGCCGGTCTGGAAGGCGTTCGGGTCCGCGTTCGGGATCCGGCCGAGTGCCTGCCAGGCGGCGAAGGCGTAGATCACGCCGGCCACCAGGTAGACGCTGAACCGGGTCCGGCCGACGTGGATCCCGGTCAGCCGGGCGGCTTCCGGATCGTTGCCCAGGGCATACACATGGCGACCCCAGGCGGTCCGGGTGAGCGCGTACCAGGTGATCGCGAACATCACCACGGCCAGCGTCATCCCGTGCGTCACCTTGATCTGGCCGAACAGGTAGCCACCCTCGCCGAGCACACCGAGCAGGTTGTCGGTGACCGGGTACGAGTTGCCCTCGGAGTACAGGCGGCCGACCGCGAGCACGACGGTCAGCATGCCGAGCGTCACGATGAACGGCGGCAGGTTGAGCATCGTGACCAGTCCACCCGAGATCGCCCCGAGCATCGCGCAGACCACAAACCCAGCCACCAACGCCACCGCCGAGCTACTGCCCTCAGTCACCAGCCGCGCCAGCACCATCGTCCCCAGCACCATGACCGCGGCGTTCGCCAGGTCGATCCCGCCAGTCAGCACAATCAACGTCTGCCCCAGCGCCAACGTCGCCACCACCAACGACTGCTGCACCACCAACGAGAGGTTGTCGACAGTCAGAAACGTCGAAGTAGTAGCCGAAAACACAACCATCGCCAAAATCAGCGCAGCCAGCGGCCCCAGCGCAGGATTGTGCAGGAACGCTTCCGCCGAACGATTCCGGAACGACCGCTCATCAACCGCGCTCATACTCAGCCCCAGCAGTTCTGGGAGCCCCAGGTGGTGTCTTTGCTCTCCAGGCCTGGGAGGGGTTTGTCGGTGATCAGTTGCGCGCCGGTGTCTTGGAAGCCGGTGGGCTTCTTGCCGTCCTTGGCGAAGGTGACGACTGCGTCGACGCCTTGTTCGGCCATCTTCTTCGGGAACTGCATGACAGTGGCCAGGTACTTGCCAGCCTTCACGTCGGCAACTCCTTGGCAGCCGCCGTCGATCGAGCCGACCGCGACCTTGCCGGCCAGGCCCTTCGCGGTCAGGGCGGCTACGGCGCCTCGGGCAGCAGGCTCGTTCAGCGTGTAGACGGCGTTCACCGTCGCGTCGCGCTGGAGGAGGTTCTCCATGGCGGCCTGTGCCTTGTTCTGGTCACCGTTGGTCGGGGCTGCGCCGATGATGGCGGGGTCACCGTCCTTCAGACCCATTCCCTGCAGGAACCCGCGGTGCCGTTGCTCATCGACCGTGCCGCCCGGCGTACCGTCCATCATCAGCAGCCGCGGCGGGGTGGACCCGAGGGTCGCCTTGATGTACTTGCCTTCCAGCTCACCCGCGGTCGTGTTGTTGGTCGCGTAGGTCGCGTCGACGGCGTCCTTCGGATCGGTCTCGGTGTCGAGGGCGATCACCAGAACGCCCTTCTCTTTGGCCTGTTTGAGCGCACCAAGGATGCCGGTGGAGTTGCTCGGCGTGATGAGGATGCCCTTCACACCTTGCTGGACGAGGTTCTCGATCGCGGCGACCTGGCCCTCGTTGTCGCCGTCGAACTTCCCGGCCACGGCGATCAGCTCCGCACCCGACTTCTCGGCGTGCGCCTTGGCCGATTCCCGCAGCTTCACGAAATAGGGGTTGGTATCGGTCTTGGTGACGAGCCCGATCTTGACCGGGCCACTGCTCTGACCGCCTTCAGCACTGCCGGACTTGGTCTGCGTACACGCCGCCGTGGCCAGCACGGCCACGGTCAGCAGGACGACGGGGACGGTTCTTCTCACGGGTCAGCCCTCCCGAGCGATGTCGGTTTGAGACGCGAAGGTAGACCGGTCCGCACACTGGTTTCCTGCTTTGCGCAAAGCCTTGCGCAACGGCACGTGGAGCGACGACGATACGACGGATGGTCACCATGACCGAGGTCGCCCGGACCGCTGGAGTGTCCGTCAGCACGGTCTCCCATGTCGTCAACGGGACCCGCCTGGTCGCGCCCGCCACCCGCGAACGCGTCCAGCACGCGATGGATCTGCTCGGCTACAAGCACCAGCCGACCGCACGCTCCCTCTCCGCGGGATCGAACCGCACCATCGGCCTGGCCATCACGGTCGCAACGAACCCATACTGGGTCGAGCTCATCCAGGGCATCGACCGCGAGGCCACCCGAGCCGGGCTGAACGTGATCATCGTCGACACCCGCGACGACGCCCGGCACGAGTCGGTGGCGGTCGCGAACCTCCTTGCCCACCGCATCGAAGGCCTCATCACTGCCCCGGCCGACGGCTGGCGCGACCTGACCCTGCCGATGCTGCGGGACCACGCCCTGCCCTACGTCCTGGTCGACCGAATCACCCCCGAGCTACGGGTCGATCAGGTCGGCGTCGAGAACGAAGCGGCGACCACCGCGATCATCGATCACCTGATCTCGCTCGGTCACACCCGGATCGGCATGCTCAGCGGGATCCCCGGCCTGTCGACCAGCGCCGAGCGCCTGCGCGGCTACCAGCTGGCCCATCATCGCGCCGACCTGCCGGTGGATCCCGAACTGCTCCGGGTCGGCTCGTCGTCGAGTGACGGCGGCCGCCGGGCGACCTGGGAGCTGCTGCAACTCGACGACCGGCCGACCGCACTGTTTGCCGCGAACAACAGCATGACGATCGGCGCGTTGGCCGCGCTGAATGCGGCCAAGGTCGCCGTACCGAAGGACATGGCGCTCGCGGCCTTCGACGACTTCACCTGGGCCGATCTGTTCAGCCCGGGCCTGACCACCGTGGCCCAACCGTCCGCGGCGATCGGCGCCCGGGCTGTCCAGCTACTGCTGCGCCGGATGAACGATCCCGATGCGCCTCCGCAGACGATCCGGCTGCCTGCGGAGATCATGCATCGTCAGTCGTGCGGTTGCGTCAGCCGGTGACGCCGGCCCTACCGGTCTCCAGGTGCCCACTCAACCGCCGCCGGTACGTCGTGTCCTCGACGACCGTGACCTCGACGTCGTACCAGCCGTGGTCGGTCGGCCACTCCACCTCGCGCGTCTGCTTGCCGCGGAGCGTGACGGTGACCGTCTTGCTGCCGTAGGCACGCGCCTTCAGCTTCAGCGTGAGCGGCTTGCGAGACGTATTGACCAGCGCCAACTCCAGGCCGCTCCCCCGCTGGCAGATCCGCACATCCAGCCCCGCCGCGACACCATCGGTCGACCCGGCCAGCTCCACCCAGAAGCGGTTCGGACCCTGTACGGCGATCTCGTACGGACCCGCGACCGCGATCGCCTCCGCGTGATCCCGCCGTACGTCGAGATGCGCCGGCGCGGGCAGTTCGCCGCCGTACGGGTAGATCGCGAAGTGGGCGGACTCGCTGCCCTCATTGCTGAGGGCCACCTTCAGCTTGCCCTCGGCAACGAAGCCCGAAACCGCCGGCCGGTAAGGCAATGGGCGAGCCGGACGCCGGCCGGCCTCCTGCTGCGGGACAGCCTGGTCGACCGGCGGGGTCGGCTTCCAGCGCGCGATCGGCGCCGGGACCGGGCCAGGTGCTTCGACGGTCGGCTGCCGGTAGGAGCGGTCGAAATCGAAGGCGGAGGTGAGGTCACCACACGCAGTCCGCCGCCACTTGCTGATGTTCGGCTCCTGGACGCCGGTCCAGCGCTCGAGGAACCGGATCACCGAGGTGTGGTCGAAAATCTGCGAGTTCACGTGGCCGCCGACGGTCCACGGCGACACCACGGTCATCGGGACGCGCGGGCCGAGCCCGATCGGCTGACCGTTGTACCAGTCGTCACCGTTGCCCGAGTCCGGGCGCGGTGCGACCGGCGGCGGCACGTGATCGAAGTAGCCGTCGTTCTCATCGAAGTTGATGAACAGCGCGGTCTTCGACCACGTCTCCGGGTCGGAGGCGATCGCGTCGAGCAGGTCGTAGACCAGATTGGCGCTGCCCACCGGCGTCGACGTACTGGGGTGCTCGGAGTCGATTGCCGACGGCACCAACCAGCTCACCTGCGGCAGCGTGCCCGCCTTGATGTCGGCCTTCAACCGCGGAATCAGCGACTCCGGCTCGGACCGGAACATCGCCTGGTGGAACAGCTTCTGGTCGGCGTCGGGCTGCTTGGCCACGGCCGCCGCCAGCTGCTGCAACGCCTCGGTCTGCTGCTCGGGTGTCTTGGAGAAGAGCTTGTCGTAGAACTCCTCGGTGGTCCGGTAGCCGCCCGGCACCGACGCCAGGATCCGGGTCCCGAGGTCCTTGAACGTCCGGAAGTACTCGACCGCGTTGTCGGTGAAGTTGTCCCACTCCTGGTAGATCTTCCAGGAGACACCGGCCTGCTCGAGCCGCTCCGGGTACGCCGTCCAGTCGTAGCCCTTGTGGTTGTAGTCGTACGCCGAGTTCGTCACCGCGCGCTGGGTCGTCCCGGGCTCGTAGCCGGTGGTGCCGGACCACAGGTAGTTCCGGTTCGGGTTGGTGGAGCCGTTGACCGAGCAGTGGTAGGCATCGCAGATCGTGAACGTCTCGGCCAGTTCGTACTGCAGCGGAATGTCGCGCCGGTCGTAGTGCGTCATCGTCGCGGCCGTCTTGGCCTGCACCCAGTTGTCGTTCCAGCCGTTCCCCCAGGCCTGGGTCGCGTCGGTGAAACCGTGCGCCAGGGCACCCAGGTACTGGATGTCGTCGGGGTTCCGCCCGGCCGCGGCGGCAGCGGCGCGGATCGAGAACGGCAGCACCTCACCGCCCCCGGTCTTGGGCTGGTGGAACACGCTCTGGCCGTTACGCAACCGCAGCGGCTGGCGATCGCCGTACCCGCGGACTCCGCGCAGTGTCCCGTAATAGTGGTCGAACGAACGGTTCTCCTGCATCAACACGATCACGTGCTCGATGGCCCGCAGTCCCCCACGCCGTGCCGGTTGCGCCATCGCGGTGTGCAGCGACGGCGGGAGCAGCGACAACGCTGCCCCACCGGCCGCCGAGCCGAGAACAAGACGCCTGGAGATCTCAGTCATGGTCCGGACCTTAGGGATGGCTTGTAGCCACCGCAAGACGCCCAGGTGAACAGAACTAGCCGCGGCGCGCGATGGCTGCGTTCCGTAGTTCGGTGAGTACTGCTTCGGTGGTTTCCCAGCCCATGCAGGCGTCCGTGACCGACTGCCCGTAGGTCAGCTCGCGAGTCGGGTCGAGATCCTGGCGGCCTTCCTGCAGGAACGACTCCAGCATCACGCCGACGATCGCCCGGTTGCCGGCCGCGACCTGCGCACCGATCTCCGCGGCGACGATCGGCTGACGCTTGTGGTCCTTCCGGCTGTTGCCGTGGCTGGCGTCGATGACGACTCGCTCCGGGAGACCCGCCGTACGGAGCAGATCGGTGGCAGCGGCAACGGAATCGGCGTCGTAGTTCGGACCGGCGTCGGAACCGCGCAGGACCAGGTGGCAGTCCGGGTTCCCGCGGGTGTGCAGGATCGCCGGAGCGCCGTCGTGGTCGATACCCGTGAACACATGCGGTACGGCGGCCGCCTTGATCGCGTCGACCGCCGTACCGATGCTGCCGTCGGGGCGGTTCTTCATCCCGATCGGCATCGACAGGCCGGACGACAGCTGCCGGTGGACCTGGCTCTCGACGGTCCGCGCACCGATGGCACCCCAACCGACGGTGTCGGCGATGTACTGCGGCGTGATCGGGTCGAGGAACTCGCACCCGACCGGCAGGCCCAGCTCGGTCACCTCCAGCAGCAGCTTCCGGGCGAGCCGCAGACCGCGGTTCACGTCACCGGAGCCATCGAGACCCGGGTCGTTGATGAGGCCCTTCCAGCCGAGCGTGGAACGCGGCTTCTCGAAGTACACCCGCATCACCACCAGCAGACCGTCGGAGAGCCGCTCAGCGACCGGGCGCAGGCGCTCGGCGTACTCGAGGGCAGCGTCGGCGTCGTGCACGGAGCACGGGCCGACCACGACCAGCAGCCGGTCGTCGACCCCGTTCAGTACGTCGGTCACTGCCTGGCGGCCGTCGATGACCGTCTTCGCGAGGTCGTCGTTCAGCGGCAGCTCGTCGTGCAGCGCGAGCGGCGTGATCAACGGGACGGTCTTCTCGATCCGGCGGTCGACAACGGCCGCGTGCTCGGATCGTCGCGGGAGGGTGTTCATGGTGGTGGGACCTTTCCGCCGGAGCACCGCGGAAGGTCGCAGTCAGCCGGCTGGGGAAACAGAAAAGGCAAGGACGGTTGTCCTTGCCTTCGGGCCGGCTGTGGAGTACTTGGTGGGCGTCAGCGATCGGCTGAGTCGCCCGGCACCACGGCCGGCCACTCAAAAAATCGCCAATAGCAACGCTTCACGGAACAGACGATAGCACCCACCCAGTAACCAACCTGGTTCCGGGCTCGTTGAGCGCTGCAACAACGGGTCGACATCTGAGGGGTGCTGGACAGTGAGGCCGCGGGTCTTCGAGCTGGTGCGGTACCGGGATCCGAGTGGGGTCTCCGGGACCGGTGTAGTAGCGGAGGGCTGCGAGTTCAGCGACGGGTCGGTCGCTCTGCGGTGGCGGGGTGCGAACCCGGCGACCGCGGTCTGGCCCGGGCTCGAGGCCGTGCTCGCCGTGCACGGCCACCAGGGCGCCACCGAGGTGCGCTGGATCGAGACCCAACCCCCGACGACGACAAGCCCCCAACCGCCCGGAGGCATCGATCAACTCTTCGACGAGCTTCATCAGATCCGGCCACCGTCCGCTCCTCAGGGGTGGGCCGGGGCCCGACATCTTCGCTAGGCCTATGCCTGTCACGCAGATCTACCTGGTTCGGCACGGGGAGCCCGACTACGCACGGATCGACGGTCAGGGGCTGCGCGGAGCCGCGGCCGACTCGGCCCCGCTGACACCGGACGGGGTGCGGCAGGCCGAGGAGCTGGCCGACCTGCTCGGCGGGATCGGTGCGACGTACCTGGTCAGTTCGCCGTTCACGCGGGCGCTGCAGTTCGCCGCGATCGTCGGGCACCGGCTGGCGCTCGGCGTACGGGTCGATCACGACCTGCGCGACTGGCTGCCGGATCACTCGGGCAGTTGGCGCGGTCATGCCGACGTACTGGCCGCCAAGGCCGAGTTCGAGGCGTACGGCGGTGAGTGGCCGGACGGCATCCGGCGACCGTGGGAGCCGTTGTCCAAGGTGCGGGAGCGAGCGGAGACGGCGCTTGCCCGGCATGCGGCCGGCACGGACGGGCCGGTGCTCGCGGTCACGCATGCGACGGTGATCCGCGCATTGACCGGCGAGACCGGGACTGCGCATGGAGCCCATGAGTACTACCGCTACGCTCCGGCGGTGTGAGCGAAGTTCTCCAGCCCGGGCTGCCGCGCGTGCTCGGCGTGGTGGCCCTCGGCGGAATCGTCGGCTCATTGGCCCGCTACGGGCTCGCAGCGGCGATTCCGCACGCCGAGGGTGGCTTTCCCTGGGCCACGTTCCTCACGAACGTGACGGGCTGTCTGGCCATCGGCGTACTGTTCGCGCGGCTCAGGCCACAATCCCATCCGCTGCTCCGGCCGTTCCTCGGTACCGGGGTCCTCGGCGGCTTCACGACCTTCTCGACGTACGCGGTAGACACCGAGAAGTTAGTGCACGTGCAGACGCACGCGCATCTGGTGGTTGCCTTCGTCTACTTCTTCGGCACGGTCGCTGCAGCGTTGCTGGCGGCAACTCTCGGCGAGTGGCTGGGCCGGCGGCGATGAACGTTCTGCTCGTCGCCCTCGGTGCCGCGATCGGTGCGCCGCTACGGTTCATTGTCGACAAACACTTGGTGGCAAGGCTTTTGCAGACCACTGGCCAACAGGTCCCGTTGCCCTGGGGCACCTTCACGGTCAACGTCGTCGGCAGTTTCGTCCTCGGCCTGATGACCGGCGTGACCGATCAGAACTGGACGCTGCTGATCGGTGTCGGGTTCTGCGGAGCCTTCACGACGTACAGCACCTTCGCGGCCGAGACGACTGCGCTCGCGAGTTCGGGGCACCGGGCAAAGGCTTTGCTGACGGTGTTGCTCAATCTCGGAATCGGACTGCTGGCAGCGGTTTTTGGCGCAGCGCTCACCAAGTGATCCATGTCACAGTGGGTAAGGCGATGGTCACGCTCTCCGCGTGAAACAGCGTGATCACAGCCTGCGACGCCACTCGCCGATAACAAATGGGCCGAGGTTCGAGATAACAAGGGTTGAACTCGGCAGGAGTTGAGCATAGTTTTCACCGAGCGCCCGTCCGCGCTCACGGTGAGTCATAGGAGGTTGCCATGTCGAGAGGGATGCCTCGCCTACCCCGCCCGCTCATGGATTTGTGGGACTGGCAGTCGCAGTCTGCGTGCCGCGACGTCAACCCGGAGTTGTTCTTCTCGCCCGAATCGGAGCGTGGCGTCCGTAAACGCGCCCGCGAGATGGTGGCGAAGTCACTCTGCGGCACCTGCCCGGTTCAGCCGGAGTGCCGCCAGCACGCCCTCGCGGTCGGAGAACCGTACGGCGTCTGGGGCGGAACCACAGAGTCCGAGCGCGACAACGTCTCCCTGGAGCACCGCAAGTCCGCCTGAGAAACCGCGCCCTCCCGCTCTGAGCGGATGCGGGCGCGGTCTCACGGTTTACCGTCGTCGGTCTCGGCCGGCGGCGAGTCACCGGTCGGAGTCTCGTCGGCCGGCGTTTCCGGATCCTTGGGACGCGGTGTGTCCTGTGGCTCGGCGTCCGGCGGCTTGATCGTCGTCCGCGGGTCCCGGTAGCGATCCAGCGACTTCAGGAAGTCGGGATCGTCATCGGGCGCCATCGAACGACCTGTCGGCCGCGACGGCCGGACCGGACGTTCACGGCCGGCGCGGGCCACCCGCGACGCGAGCAGCCAGACGATCGGCCCGACGAACGGGACGAACACGATGATCAGGATCCACACCAGCTTGGGCAGGTGCGGGACCTCGTCGTCGGGCGTCTGGATGCAGGAGAACAGCGCGTACACGCTGAGCACCAGGCTGATCAGGAACGGCAGGAATCGGACCACATCCCCACAGTACGGCGCGTGGCCGAACCGGGGCCGCGACGCGGGCCCCAGTTGCCGAGCCGTAACCCTGTCAGCGGACTGCGCTGGTCAGGCCGCGGGCCTTCAGGACCGAGTTCTCCAGCGGGCGGAAGACCAGCAGCTCGATCCCGACGCCGACCACGAAGATCAGCAGGATGCCGGCGAACACCATCGAGATGTCCGACAACGACATCCCGTTGTGCAGGTACTGACCGAGGCCCTCACCCAGATCCGGTGAGGTCGCGATCAGCTCGGCGGCCATCAGCGACCGCCAGGAGAACGCCCAGCCCTGCTTGAGTCCACCGAGGAAGCCGGGCAGCGCGGCCGGCAGCAGGATGTACCGGATCCCACCCAGCCGGTCGGCGCCGAGCGCCTTGCCGACCCGCGGCAGGATCGGCGGCACCTGGTCCAGACCGGAGACCAGACCGTTCGCGATCGACGGTACGGCGCCGAGCAGGACGACCCAATAGATCGCGCCGTCGGTCAGTCCGAACCACAGGATCGCGGCCGGCACCCACGCCACCGACGGCAGGCTCTGCAGGCCGGACACCAGCGGCCCGATCCCCCGCCGTACGACGCGGATGTTCGCGATCGCCAAGCCCAGCGGTACGGCGATCGCGAGCGAGATCGCGAACCCGATCACCGCCCGGTGCACCGAGACCCAGAACAGTCCGAGGATCTCGCCGGTCGTCACCAGCTCCCAGATCTGGGCCCAGACCGCAGCCGGCGCCGGCAGCTTGAACTCAGGCCAGAACGCGGCCGCCCACAACACCTGCCAGACGAGCACCAGCAGCACGATCGCACCGATCGGCGGCAACGCCCGGCCTGCGATCCGCCGAGCCAGCGAGCCCTCGGACGCTGCGACCGGTGTGTCGAGGGCATCCAGTCCGGCCTCGACCGAGCCTTCCTTCACATCAAGCTGCGGCATGACTGCTGATCACCTTGCGCAGTTCGCTGTTGATCTCGTCGATCGCACCGGACTCGTCGGATCCGGCGAGCCCTTCGACATCCCATTCGCGCACGACCCGGCCGGGCCGCGACGACAGCAGGACGACGCGCTGACCGAGCCGCACCGCTTCCCGGACATCGTGGGTGACGAACAGGATCGCCGTACCGGTGGCTCGCCAGATCCGCAGCAGCTCACCCTGCAGGACGTCGCGGGTGATCGCGTCCAGCGCGGAGAACGGCTCGTCCATCAGCAGCAGCGACGGCTTGCCCGCTCCCTCGCCGGTGTTGTCGGTGGTCGACGCAAGCGCCCGGGCCAACGCGACCCGCTGCCGCATCCCGCCGGACAGCTCGTGCGGCCGCTTGTCCCCGAGCCCGGCCAGCCGGACCAGCTCAAGCAGCTCGGCCGCCTTCGCCCGCCGCTGCGCCTTCGGTACGCCGGCCATCCGCAACGGGAGCTCGACGTTCCCGGCAGCGGTCAGCCACGGCATCAGCGCAGGCTCCTGGAACACGACCGCCGGCCGCGACGAGCTGAGCTCGATCCGGCCGCTGGTCGGCTGGTCCAGACCGGCGACCAGGTTCAGCAGGGTCGTCTTGCCGCAGCCGGACGCGCCGAGCAGGCAGACGAACTCCCCGACCTTGACCTCGAGGTCGACACCGTCCAGCGCCACAACCTCCTTGCGGCCGGTCCCGAAGGCCTTACCGACCTGGTGGAAACGCACCGGACGCAGCACGTGCTCGGTCACCTTGCGGGGTACCTCGACTGTCGCGGTCATTTTCGGCTCCTCGATCGGTCGGGATTACTTGGTGTCGAGGCCGGCGGCGTCGACCGTCGGCTTTCCTGCTGCGGTCAGTACGGCGTTCAGTGGGCCGAGGTCCGCGAAGCCGGCGACCTTCGGGGCCTCCTTGACGATCCCGGCGCTGGCCTGGTCCTTGGCCAGCTGCGGGAAGGTCGCGGCCAGCGGATCGGCGGTGATCTCGATGTTGCCGAACGCGCGGTCGATCACGGCCGGCTTCAGCTCCTTGCCGGTCAGCGCCTTCAGCTGCTTGTTCACCGCGGTCTTCGCCGCGGCCTTGTCCTTGTTGGCGAAGTCGATCGAAGCGACCAGACCGCTGAGCAGCGCCTTCACCGTCTCCGGGTGCTCCTCCAGGAACTGCGTCCGCACGATCAGCACCGTGGTCGGGAACTTGCCCTCCGGCCAGATGCTCTTCTCGTCGAGCAGCACCTTCGCACCGGCGTCGAGGACGAGCCGCGACGACCACGGCTCAGGCAGCCAGGCGGCGTCGACCTTGCCTTCCTTGAACGAGTCCAGCGTGAGCGCGTTCTCGAGGTTGGTGACCGTGACCTTGCCGGTCAGCCACTTGTCGGCCAGCCACTTCTTCAGCGACACGTCCTGGGTGTTGCCGAGCTGCGGGGTGACCACCCGCTTGCCGATCAGGTCCTCCGGCTTGGTGATGCCCGGCTTCACGACCAGCTGCGCCCCGCCGGACGTCGTACCGGCGATCAGGCGGACGGCCTCGCCGTTCGACTTCGCGTAGGCGTTGATGGCCGGGCCGGAGCCGATGAAGGTCGCGTCCAGCGAGCCACCGAGCAGCGCGCCGACCGCCTCCGGGCCGGCATTGAACTTGGTCGGGACCAGCTTGGTGCTGCCGAGGTCCTTGCTGAACAGGTTCTGGTCGAGGCCGACCAGGGCGGCGGCGTGGGTGACGTTCGGGAAGTAGCCGAGCCGGAGCTCGGCGGCCGGGCCCTTACCGGTGGCGGCGGCCGGAGCCGGGTCACGCTCGACCCGGCTGCAGCCGGCAGCCACTACGGCAAGGGACAGTGCCACCGCGAGGACGCGGGGACGGAGACCAGAGATACGCACGGGGAGACCTTCAAGGGATGCGGGCGACCGATACATACAGCCGCGAGCGGGCGTGGGTCAGCGACAACAGGGCTGAGGGCAACGCCGAAGGTCAACAGGTTGCGGAGGCAACGCGGAGCAGGTCAACATGCCGACGGCGCGTGAGCGCGTCGGCTGGCCGGTTGGCGGTGACCTGCATGTCTCCCATGAAAGCGTACAAAGTCCATCGATCGCCTCGTATTTCACTATACGAGACAAGAAATCGCGATGTGAGACGAATCGGCCGGAGAAGGACTGAGGCTTGCTGACGGATCGTGCAGCAGGTAATCAGGAAGGCGCAGATCGTCCCCGTAGACCTTGCTGAGGAGCCGCCGCCGATGCACGTCGGGTCATTGAAGGCCGAGTACGCCGTCCGCCCGTTGGGGACCGATGTCGATCGGCCCCGGTTCAGTTGGGTCGCCGTGGCTCCCGGGTACGGCGCGGTCCAGACGGCGTACCAGCTGCGGGTGCGGGCTGGGGAAACCGGGTCCTGGGATTCCGGCAAGGTGAGCTCTTCGCAGTCCTTCGGCATCGAGTACGACGGGCCTGCGCTCACCCCGCGGACGCGGTATCACTGGTCGGTCCGCCTCTGGGACGGATCCGATCAGGAGACTGAGTGGGCTTCGGAGGAGTGGTTCGAGACCGGGCTGCTCGATGAGGGGTTCGGCTCGGCCCAGTGGATCGGCGGCGAGACCTCGAGCGCTCCCCTGCTTCGGCGGGCGTTCAGTGTCGACGGGTCGGTACGGCGCGCGCGGTTGTATGCGAGCGGCCTCGGGTACGCCGACCTCCGGATCAACGGTCAGCCGGTGACCGACGCCGTACTGGATCCTGGCTTCACCGACTACGGCCGCACTGTCCTTTACGTCACGCACGACGTCACCGAGCTGCTGCGGACCGGTTCGAATGTGGTCGGCGCCGAACTGGGTCGTGGCTTCTTCGGCATGAACACACCCAATGTGTGGCGCTGGCACCAGGCGCCGTGGACCGCTGAGCCGCGACTGATCGCGCGCCTGGTCATCGAGTACGACGACGGCCGGGTCGCCGAGGTGGTCAGCGATCCTTCGTGGCGGATCACCGGCGGTCCGACGATCTCCGACTCGCTCTACACCGGCGAGACGTACGACGCCCGCCGCGCACTGCCCGGGTGGGACGCGGCCGGTTTCGACGACTCGTCCTGGTCCACTGCGTCTGTGGTTGAGGCGCCGGCCGGTCGGCTGCGGGCGCAGGAGCACGAGCCGATCCAGATCATCGAGACGGTCGATCCGGTCGAGCTCGACGAGGTGCGGCCCGGCGTCTGGATCGCCGACTTCGGCCGCACGACGGCCGGGTGGGTGCGATTGCGAGTGCGTGCATCGGCCGGAACCACAGTCAGCCTGACGTACGGTGAGACGGTTGCTGATGGCAACGTGGTTGCAGTGAACGGGCATGTCGAGGGTGACCGGATCCAGCGGGACGAATACATCGCGGCCGGCTCGGGTGTCGAGGAGTGGGAACCGCGGTTCTCCTACAAAGGCTTCCGCCACGTCCAGATCACCGGGGCGCGAGCGGACGTGCAGTTGCGGGTCGTGCATTCCGACGTCCGATCGGTGACCGGGTTCGAATCGAGCGAACCGGCGTACGAGCAGTTCGAGCAGGCGATGCGGCGGACGGTGCTGAGCAATCTGCACGGCATCCCGACCGACACACCGTTCTACGAGAAGAACGGCTGGACCGGGGACGCACAGGTCGGTGCGCCGACGATGCTGGCCACGCTGGACCTCGCGCGGTTCTTCACCAAGTGGCTCGGCGACATCCGCGACAGTCAGGCGGAATCCGGGCAGCTGCCGGTGATCATCCCGACCAACGGCTGGGGCTTTGCCGAGCTCGCCCCGGCCACCGAATGGCCGACCGTCTACCCGATCCTGCTGCACGAAATGCATCGCACGTACGGCGACGAGCGACTGCTGCGCGAGCACTGGGACTCGCTCACCCGCTACCTGGCCTGGGAACTCGACCGGGTTGAGGACGGGCTCTCCGTCAGCGTGCTCGGCGATTGGCTCCCACCCGGCTACAGCGACGGCCCGGCTCCGGAGGACCGCCGCCTGACCGGTACGGCGTACCTGTATCGCGCGGTGCTCGTGGCTGCGGAGATCGGGGATCTGCTGGGCAAGGCCCATGACTACCGGAAGGCGGCTGCGGAGCTCGCGGACGGGCTGAACCGGACGTTCCTGGACCGGGGGCTTGCGGTATACCGGAGCGCCGACGATCCGGACTACCGGCAGACGTCGAACGCCGTACCGCTTGCCTTCGGCATCGTTCCTGAGGAACTGGCCGAGCGGGTCGCGGCGAACCTGGCGGCGGATGTCGAGGCGCGCGGGTTCCACCTGAACACCGGGTGTCTCGGGGTCGGCGTGCTGCTGCCGGTGCTGACGGCGTACGGATATGGCGATGCGGCAACCAAAGTGGCGCTGCAGCGGAGTTATCCCAGCTGGGGTTACTGGTTCGACCTCGGTGCGGACACCATGTGGGAGATGTGGGAGGCCGACTCGCGCTCCCGCAACCACTACTTCCAGGGCACGGTCGTGCAGTGGATCCTCGAGAACGTCGCCGGCCTGCGGAACGCCGGCGTCGGCTGGGAGCGGATCGTGGTCCGGCCGGATGCGCGCGGCGAGACCGCGTCGGCGAGCATCCGGACCGAGACGATCCGCGGCCGGGTGACCGTGATGTGGCGCCGGGTCAGCCGGGTGTTCTCGCTGGAGGTACACGTGCCGGTGGGGATGACGGCGGTGGTGCATGTACCATCCGAGTCCGCGACGGACGTTGCCGCCGTACCTCAGTCGCTGGCGGGTTCAGCGACGTACGAGGATGGGTTCACGATCTACACGGTGGGTGCCGGGATCTGGAACTTCACGAGCCGGACCGCTTGACGTAGATCAGGTCGCGTACGACGCGGCCCTCGGCCTGGGCCCGCGACTCGAACTTCGTCACCGGACGCCATTCGGGGCGCGGGGCCCAGTCGTCGTACTGGTTGCGCAGGGTCGGCTCGCCCTCGCAGACCGCCAGCATCTGCTCGGCGTAGTGCGACCAGTCAGTTGCCAGGTGCAACGTTCCGCCCGGCCGCAACCGCGAGGCGACGAGCGCGATGAACGCCGGCGCGACCAACCGACGCTTGTGGTGCTTCTTCTTCGGCCACGGATCCGGGAAGTAGATCCGTACGCCGTCCAGCCCACCGGGCTCGACATGATCGGTCAGGAACGCGATCGCGTCGCCCTGCAGCAGCCGCAGGTTCTCCAGGGCGTACTTCTCGGCCAGCATCATCAACTGCCCGAGCCCGGCCGTGTACACCTCGGCCGCGATGTGGTTGACCTCCGGCGCCGCCACCGCGAGCTGCGCGGTCCCCTCCCCCATCCCGGAACCGATCTCCAGCACCGTCGGCGCCTCGCGCCCGAACCACCGCACCAGATCCGTCGGCCCCGCGGGCAGATCCTCCAGCTTCGACCCCAGCTCGGACCAGTGCTCATCCCACGCCCGGCGCTGCCCGGCCGTCATCCGCACCCCACGCTGCGTAGTGCTAGGCACACCCCGCCGCTTCTTCCGATCCGTCGTCTCCACCAGATCAATCCTAAAAGACCCCCATCCGCAGCCCGCCGCCGGTCCACCAACCCAAACAACAGCGGCCCTCCAAGCCCGCTCAGCCACCCGCCCTCCACACGAGCCAGCACGACCTTGAGCACGGCTCAACCACGCGCGCGGCCAGAAAGTGGTTGATCGGTGCTCAAGGTGAGCCGGCCGAGCGACCTTGAGCAACGTGTCCCTTGACAAGTTTCTAGGAACACTTGGTGATGCGGAGGATGTGTTCTGGGCCGGTTTTGAGGACGTAGCGGCGAACGCCTGTCGTGTACTCGATGCGGATGCCCTCCAGGTAGCCCTCGGCGTTGACATCGGGCCGCGTAACGTGGACGACCAGCCAGGTCTCCTCGGTCTGCTTCGCGGGCAGCACGGCATCGACCGCCAACCGAGGACGGTTGGTCTGGCCGTCGAAGGGACCGTTGTCGAAGGTCCAGCCGGCCCTACTGGCGGTCGAATCCTTCTGAGCCTCTGGGACAAGCAGCGCACCGGCGTTCTCGACCGCTCTGGGGCCGATCAACGTGACATCGGTGATCGTGACCGGGTCCGAGCCGCTGTTCTGCAAAGGCTTCATGATGCCGACGGTCGCCGACTCCGACTCGCCAACCGGCATGCAGAGCGTGGTGCCGAGGCCGCTCTCCCCGAGCGGACCGTCCCCGTGCCGGATGCCGAGGAACCAGACTCCCGTGGCCACCAGCATCGACACCACGACGACCGAAAGAATTCGTGCACGCATATATAGCCCCCCAGGCTTGTGTTGCAGACGAACCATTGTCGCCGCCGGGAGTGCCGACCGCCGGGTCTGACCTCATGTCAAAACAGGCAATCTGAGCGTCGACGAGGTTGCCGCATTCTTCGGGGTCAGCCCCAGCCCCGTCCGCGAAGCGCTCAGGACACTCCTCGAACGTTGGGGGTCAGTCGTCCCAGAAGAGGTGGGCGACGGTGTTGTGGGCTCGGCGGGTGATGCGGAGGTAGTCGTCGGAGAAGCGGCTGGATTCGCCGGGTGGGTAGCCGCAGATCTGGGCTACGGCGGCCAGGTC
>NZ_SMKA01000178.1 GCF_004348455.1 Kribbella albertanoniae | reverse complement strand
AAAAAACCACACCCCAGCACCCCCAGTCGCAGCACCCCAGATCGCGGCGCCCCGCGTCGAGGCACCCGTTCCCGTCGAAGCGGCTGCACCCGTGATGGATCTCGGCGATGCCTGGACCCGGGTGCTGGCCGGCCTGCCGCCGAACCAGCGCGCCTGGCTGACCAACTCGCGCCCGGTCACCCTGCACGAAAGCACTGCGATCGTCGCAGTGCCCGACGACTTCACTCGCGGCCAGCTCGAGACCCGGCTGCGGCCCGATCTCGAGCGGATCCTGTCCGAGAGCTTCGGCCGGGACATCCGGATCGCCGTCACCGTCGACCCGTCCCTCGACCCCGAGCTGCAGCCGCAGGCACCGCCCGCGCCGGTGGTTCGCGAGCCGCTACGGACCGAGGGTTCCTACCAGCCGACCATCCAGTCCGCGCTGACCGATCCCGATCAGGGCCCCCAGCACTACGCCCAGCCGACCCAACAGCCGCGCCAGGATCTGGCACCGTCGTACGAGCAGCAGCAGCCTGCTGCCCAGCAGTACGCCCCGCAGCCGAACCAGCCGTTCGCGCAGCAAGCTCAGCAGCCGTTCGGTCACCAGTCCGGTCCTGACAGTCGGCCGCCAGGTGCACCCGCGCCGGCCCAGCCGGCCACCGAGGCTCAGGGCGAGGCGCGGCTGAATCCGAAGTACACCTTCGAGACCTTCGTCATCGGCAGCTCGAACCGGTTCGCCCACGCGGCCGCCGTGGCTGTCGCCGAGGCACCGGGCAAGGCGTACAACCCGCAGCTGATCTACGGCGACTCCGGTCTGGGCAAGACGCACCTCTTGCACGCGATCGGTCACTACGTCCGCAGCCTCTACACCGGGGCCCGCGTCCGGTACGTGTCGAGTGAAGAGTTCACCAACGACTTCATCAACGCGATCCGCGACGACAAGGCGTCCCAGTTCCAGCGCCGGTACCGCGATGTCGACGTACTGCTGATCGACGACATCCAGTTCCTTGAGGGGAAGATCCAGACCCAGGAGGAGTTCTTCCACACCTTCAACACACTGCACAACGCGAACAAGCAGATCGTGATCAGCTCCGACCGGGCGCCGAAACGCCTGGAGGCGCTGGAGGACCGGCTGCGCAACCGGTTCGAGTGGGGGCTGATCACCGACATCCAGCCGCCCGACCTCGAGACCCGGATCGCGATCCTGCGGAAGAAGGCGGCCACCGAGCGGCTGACCGCGCCGCCCGAGGTGCTCGAGTTCATCGCGTCGAAGGTGCAGACCAACATCCGTGAGCTCGAGGGCGCACTGATCCGGGTTACGGCGTTCGCCAGCCTGAACCGGCAGCCGGTGGATCTGAGCCTGGCCGAGATCGTGCTGAAGGACCTGATCCCCGAAGGCAGCAAGCCCGAGGTGACGGCGAGCATGATCATGGGCCAGACCGCGTCGTACTTCGGTCTGTCGATCGACGACCTGTGCGGATCGAGCCGGAGCCGGGTGCTGGTCACCGCGCGGCAGATCGCGATGTATCTGTGCCGTGAGCTGACGGACCTGTCGCTGCCGAAGATCGGTCAGCAGTTCGGCGGCCGCGACCACACGACCGTGATGCATGCCGAGCGGAAGATCCGCCAACTCATGTCGGAGCGCCGCTCTGTCTTCAACCAGGTGACCGAGCTGACGAACCGGATCAAGCACCAGGCAAAGCAGCAATAACGACCACACAGGCTGGGGACACAGCTGTGGAAAACTGTGGGTGAAGCAGTGGATACCTCGCTGTGTGTTGTGGACGCCCTGTGGGGACAGAAAAGTTCATCCACGGCCGTACACAGACGAAGCGGTGGCCGTCCACACGGCGTACACAGGCCAATTCGGTCTCTGACCTGCGAAGTCTCGGGTTTCCCACAGAATCCACAGGTGCTAAGAATCCTATGGAACCTGTAGAGGAATCTGAGTCCACAAATTGAACGAACGGCCCAACCTGGGGAAAACCTCGTCTCGCATCGATTGCCCGGACCTGTCAGGCTGGGGTCCCTGCACCACCAGCAGGACCCCTCAGTAGATGCAGACGCGACCCGCCCGAGAGCGCCACGTCATCCCCGATGGGCAAACACCACCCGTGTCCGTGGCAGGATCTGCCTGGCACCCAGCCGAATCAGGAGGCACCCCGCGGTGAAGTTTCGCGTCGAGCGCGACGTACTGGCCGAGTCGGTGGCCTGGGCCGCGCGCAGCTTGCCCAGCCGTCCGAGCGTTCCGATCCTTGCCGGCCTGCTGGTCGAGGCCGAGGAAGGACAGATCACCCTGTCCGGCTTCGACTACGAGACCTCGGTCCGCGTCACCGTGCCCGCACAGGTGGCCGACGCCGGCAAGTGCCTGATCTCCGGGCGGCTCGTTGCCGACATCTCCAAGAGTCTTCCGAACCAGCCGGTGGACTTCGCTGTGGACGGCGCCAAGGCACAGGTCACCTGTGGCAGCTCGCGGTTCACGCTCCAGACGCTTCCCACAGAGGAATATCCGGCTTTGCCGGACCTTCCGGCGGCCAGCGGCACCATCAAGGCCGACGTCTTCGCCCAGGCCGTCTCGCAGGTGGTCACTGCGGCCGGCCGTGAAGACACTCTCCCGGTGCTGACCGGTGTGCGGGTCGAGATCGAGGGATCCACGATCTCGCTGCTCGCGACCGACCGCTACCGGCTGGCGATCCGTGAGCTCCAGTGGAACCCCGAGTCCCCCGATGCTTCGGCTGCTGCGCTGGTTCCGGCCCGCGTCCTGTCCGAGACCGCGAAGGCGATGACCGGATCCGACGTCACGGTCTCGCTCGCTGCGCCCGGGACGGGTGACGGCATCGTCGGCTTCGAGGGCGAGGTCTCCGGTGGCAACCGCCGGGCCACCACCCGGTTGCTCGACGGCGAGTTCCCGAAGGTCCGCGGCATCATCCCGACCGACGCCGCGATCCAGACCCGCGTCCGGATCGAGACCGCCGTACTGGTCGAGGCCGTCAAACGCGTCGCCCTGGTCGCAGAGCGGAACGCACCGGTCCGGCTGACGTTCGCCGAGGACACCGTGACGCTCGACGCCGGGAGCGGTGACGAGGCGCAGGCTTCGGAATCCATCGAGGCCCGCGTCGTCGGTGATCCGGTCACGGTCGGCTTCAACCCGACGTACCTGCTCGACGGCCTCGGCGCGATCGGTACGCCGGTCGCCCACCTGGCCTTCACCCAGGCCACCAAGCCGGCCGAGCTGACCGGCGTGCGAGACTTCGACGGTGACCCGATCAGCGAGTTCCGGTACGTGCTGATGCCGGTCCGCCTGAACAGCTGAACGCCAACAGAACAAGGGGATTCACGATGGAGCTCGGCCTTGTCGGTCTCGGCAAGATGGGCGGCAACATGCGCCAGCGGATCCGCAACGCCGGCCACACCGTGGTCGGCTTCGACCACAACCAGGAGATCTCCGACGCCAAGGACCTGGCCGACATGGTCGGGAAGCTGACCGCGACGGACCAGCCGAAGGTCGTCTGGGTGATGGTCCCGGTGCAGGCGATCGACCCGGTCGTCACCGAGCTCGCCGAGCTGCTGTCGCCCGGCGACATCGTGATCGACGGCGGCAACAGCCGCTGGACCGATGACACCCGGCGGGCCGCGCAGCTCGCCGAGAAGGACATCAAGTTCGTCGACTGTGGTGTCTCCGGCGGCGTCTGGGGCCTGGAGAACGGCTACGCCCTGATGTGCGGCGGCGAGAAGGACACCGTCGCCACGGTGATGCCGATCTTCGAGGCGCTCAAGCCCGAGGGCGAGTTCGGTTTCGTGCACGCCGGCAAGGTCGGCGCGGGCCACTTCTCGAAGATGGTCCACAACGGCATCGAGTACGGCATCATGCAGGCGTACGCCGAAGGCTACGAGCTGCTCGAGGCCGCGGATGTCGTCGACAACGTGCCGGAGGCGTTCCGCTCCTGGCGCGAGGGCACCGTGATCCGCTCCTGGCTGCTCGACCTGCTGGTCAACGCGCTCGAGGACGACACCCACCTGGAGAAGATCCGCGGGTACGCCGATGACTCCGGGGAAGGGCGCTGGACCGTCGAGGCCGCGATCGACCACGCCGTACCGGTGCCGGCCATCGCGGCGGCGCTGTTCGCGCGATTCGCGTCCCGGCAGGACGACTCGCCGGCGATGAAGGCGATCGCCGCGATGCGCAACCAGTTCGGTGGGCACGCCGTCAAGGACGCCGACGCGGCCGACCCGTCGTACGCGACACCGCCGATCAAGCACTGAGGTGTATGTCACCGCCCTGGGTCTCGTCGACTTCCGGTCCTACCAGCAGGCGGAGGTCGAGCTCGCTCCGGGCGTGACGGCCTTCGTCGGGCCCAACGGGCACGGCAAGACCAACCTGGTCGAGGCGATCCACTACACCGCGACCCTCGGTTCGCACCGGGTGGCCACTGACGCACCGCTGGTGCGGGCCGGTGCCACCCGCGCGATCGTGCGGACCGAGGTCCGCAGCCAGTACGACCGCGACGTCGTGGTCGAGCTGGAAATCAATCCTGGGAAGGCAAACCGGGCCCGGATCAACCGTTCGCCGGTCCCCCGGCCGCGGGAAGTGCTCGGACTGCTCCGGACGGTGCTGTTCGCTCCGGAGGACCTTGCGCTGGTCAAGGGTGATCCGTCGGAACGGCGGCGCTTCCTGGACGAGCTGCTGACACTGCGCGCACCGCGGATGGCCGGCGTACGGGCTGACTACGACCGGGTGCTGAAGCAGCGGAACTCGTTGCTCCGCAGCGCTTCCCAGGCTCGTCGGCAGAACCGGACCAGTGCCGCCGAGGGGCAGCTGCGCACGCTCGAGGTGTGGGACTCGAACCTCGCCCGCACCGGCGCCGAGTTGCTGGCGACGCGGTTGGAGCTGCTGGAAGCCCTGCGTCCGTTGACGGCTGACGCGTACGACGCAGTTGCCCGAGGCAAGGGTGATGCGCGGCTCGAGTACAAGTCGTCGGTTCCGCTCGAACCCGGTGTCACGTCCCGCGAGCAGCTGGCCGAGGTCATCCTCGCCACCGTTCACGAGAAGCGTCAGGACGAGCTCGATCGCGGGGTGTCGCTGGTCGGCCCGCACCGCGACGACGTCGTACTGGGTCTTGGGGACTTGCCTGCGAAGGGGTATGCGAGTCACGGTGAGTCCTGGTCGTACGCACTCGCGCTGCGACTGGCGTCGTACGAGCTGCTGCGAGCGGATGGGGGTGAGCCGGTGCTGATCCTCGACGACGTGTTCGCCGAGCTCGACACCAGTCGCCGCGACCGCCTGGCCGAGCTCGTGGCCCCGGCCGAGCAGGTGCTGGTGACGGCCGCAGTGGGCGCGGACGTGCCTGCTGAGCTCAGTGGAGTCCGCTTCGACGTGGGCGACGGGGCCGTCACTCGTGCCTGAATCCCGGGACTCCGCAGCGAGCGACCCTGAGAATGATTCAGGGAGCGAGGTCGCTCCGGAGTTGCCGGAGGATGAGGAGCACGACAAGCAGGGATTGGACTTGGCGAAGTCCCTGGCTGGCCGGCTCAAGCAGCAGGCGGCGAACGGCGGGTTCAAGCCGGTCAAGCGCCGCCGCCGACCCCGGATCGACGGCGCGCAGGTCAGTGGCGCCCGCCCCGACGACCGCGATCCGCAGAAGCTCACCAACACTCTCGGCCGGCTGATGCGCGACCAGGGCTGGGAGGTGGACGTCGCCGTACACGGTGTGATGGCGCGCTGGCCGTCCATCGTCGGGCCCGAAACCGCCCAGCACTGCACGCCGGAGTCCTACGAGAACAACATCCTGACCGTCCGGACCTCGTCCACCGCCTGGGCCACCCAGCTCAAGCTCCTCGCCCCCGACCTCGTCCGCCGCCTCAACGCCGAACTAGGCGACGGCACCGTCACCGCCGTCAACGTCCAGGGCCCGCACGCCCCCAGCTGGCGCCGAGGCCCCCGCACCGTCCGCGGCGGCCGAGGCCCCCGCGACACCTACGGCTGACAGCTCACCATCTGTGATCGAGATGTCATTCACTGTGATTATCGTGGTTGACATGCGAAGACTTCTGGCTGCCGCGGTCGCGCTCGGCGTACTCACCACGCAGTTGACGTCGGCGGTCCCTGCGACCGCGGCGCCGGGCGGTCGCGATTGCAAGACAGTCTCCGGCACCGCCAACCTGCTGGTCGGCAAGGTTCCCAAGCGGGTCGGCACCTACACCCACACCGTCCACTTCTGCTGGGGCTGGGGGGCGAATCCGGCCGACTACTGGATGCTCTCGGCCAAGCGGTCCACCAGCTGGAAGGTCATGGCGGACGACAAGACGTGTTCCATGGACTTCTTCGCGCAGTGGGACGGTGACCCTCGCAAGGGGCACGACCAGTTCAAGCGGGTGTCGACCAAGATGTGGGAGTCGTCGATGGGGTACGACTTCAAGCGGAACTACTTCAGGACGATCTACGACGACGACTACGACTGCGACTTCAGGTACCAGGGGCAGCTGGTGTGGCGGCCTCGGGTGATCATCCAGTTGAAGCCGAAGCCGCACGTCCGGGCTGAACCGGTGTTCCCGAACGAGTAGACGGCCCCGCGGATGCCCTAGGATCTTGCGCGATGCGCACCCTGGTCGATGGCTTCCGCGAGATGGTCCAGCTGGTCGGAGACACGTTCCGGCTCTGGTGGCGGAACCTGCTGCCTCTGACCACCTGGTGGTTGGTGGGTTATGCGGGCTTCAAGGCCTGTACGCGGGCCGCCATCTGGCTGGACGAGCATGCGCACGGCAATCTGGGTGTCGGGGTCTTCGCGGTCGGCGTACTGATCCAGATCACCGCGTCGATCGGCATGATCCGGACCTGTGCGAGTTCGCTGTACCGCTGGCGTGACGCCGCCCGGAACAAGGCCGAGGAGACCTCGGACCCGACGCAGCAGGGCTTCATGGAGCTGGTCGCGCTGACGCTGCTGCCGCTGGTCGCCGTGTGGTCGGCCTGGGGTTTTCTCGAGGATCAGGTCCAGCAACTGTCGGCCAGCAACAGCGTGGAGCGTGGTCTGCAGGCGGGCGCGTCGTTCTTCGAGCTGAACAACGGCGCCTGGCACAAGTACCTGCCGGCGATCTTCATCCTGCTGGTACTGCGAAGAGTCCTGCAGGGGGTCGA
The DNA here is from genome assembly GCF_004348455.1 of Kribbella albertanoniae. Taxonomy (GTDB): domain Bacteria; phylum Actinomycetota; class Actinomycetes; order Propionibacteriales; family Kribbellaceae; genus Kribbella; species Kribbella albertanoniae. Next base: position 12,364 of record NZ_SMKA01000178.1, on the reverse strand, counting down.
CGACAGGTGGCCGAGCCGGCCGGTCAAGTTCGTCCAGGTGTGGGCAGAATCGTTCTTCCTGCTGCTGACCGTGGTCGTGTCGACGTATGCGATCAACGACGCCAAGGACTGGTTCAAGGACCGTAGCTTCTGGTACTGGTCCGTCGACTGGTGGGACGCGTGGAAGGGCTTCTGGGAAGGCATCAACATCCCGCTGCCCGCCGGGATCGAGTTCCTCTGGGGATTCGCCTGGGAGACGCTCTGGCCGCTGTTCAAGCTGGGCGTTGCCGAGCCGTTGACCTGGCTGGCGATCACGACCGTCGTGTTCGGTCACCGGGTGCTGTCCAGCCATGGTGTTCTGACCGGGACCAGGTTGGAGCGACGGCTGGGTGGACGAGTCGCCGCGGACGCACCGCAGCCGAACCGCTTCGTCGCGCTGACCAACAAGGCGCCGGATCTCGTCCTGGGCGGGTTCCGGGAGAAGTTCTACCCGACGCTGAACGCGTTCCGGCTGCTGGTCCGGGTCGGTCCGGTCTTCCTCGGCGTGGTCTGCATGCTCTACACGGTCTGGCTGCTCGGTGATGCCTGGCTGTTCGTGCTGATCCAGCGCGCGATCGGGATCCACGGCCAGCGCTGGGGTCTGATGAACCACGAGATCGCGGACCTGATCCGGAGCCTGATCTTCGAGCCGATCCGGATCGCCTTGCTGGCTGCCGCGTTCGACCTCTGCATCTCGGTCGGCAGCGAACGCCGTGCGGAAGCGGCGGCCGCGGCCAAGGAGCCCGCGACCGCCTGAAGTACCGCGGTCAGAGCGTGATCATGAACCGCTCGTACTCGTCGCGGTTGGTGACCACGACACCCTGCAGGTGCTGCACAGCCTCCTGCGGTACGACGAAGATCTGCGCGATCTTGCTGGCCTTGTTCCGGGTGACCGGGCGGTCGTCGTCCGAGCAGTCCGTCGGCAGGACGAACTCGTAGGCACTGGTCGTCGACCATTGATTCCCGCGGTCGTCCCGGAGCGCCGCGGAACAGAGGAAACCGCCGTCCTTCAGCCGGAGCCCGTCGAGCGGTGTGACCCGCAGTTGGGCCACGACGATGACGGCACCGGCCGGACGGTCGACCTTGATCTCTTTACCGTCGGTGTTGACCAGCCGGGTGTAGACGGTCAGCGAGTCCAGTTGCCAGCTGACCTTGCCGACCGTGACCGGACCCTTGGCGACCACCTGGTTGATCGCGCCGTCGTTGAAGTTCTGCTCAGGGTCGCCGAGATAGGTCTTCAGCATCAGGAAGCAGCTGGTGGCCAGCAGGACCAGCAGCAACGAGATCTGCGCCGCCAGCCGGGCGGCCCGGTTCGCGCCCGTCATGACGCCACCCGGGTCTGCCGCTCGGGGAGCACATACTGCTCGACGGCACCGTCGACGAGTCGCTGGGCGCTCTCCTCGCCGGGGATACCGAGGTCGACCGACACCATCCGGTTCAGCACGTTCCACAGTTGGCCCGTCCGGACCTGAAGTGTGAGGCCCTTGAGCTCGGCCGGATCCACCTCGAACACGATCCCGCCGGAGACCGTGAAGCCGGACGCGCCGAACTCGAGACCGGAGTACGTGAAGGGAACCGGGTTGAAGACGACGCCGCCGTCCGAGACCAGGGTGGGCTGCGGGTTGTCCGGTTTGTCCACACCCGGGGTGGTCTCCCACTCCAGCGCGACGTAGACGCCGTTCGTCTCGATCGGCTTCTTGTCGGACGTCGAGTTCGCATCCAGCACCGACTTGGCCAGCTGCATCCGGACGACTGTGATCGTCGCCTCCTTGCCGAACTCGAGCGGCTGACCGATCGTCCCGTCGCTGACCATCATGTTCGGCTCGTCGAACACCTGGTCCGGCGTCGCGAGCCGGGTCAGGCCGCCGATCAGCACGAACAGGATGCCGACAAGGATGGTGGCGGGGCGGTAGAGCTTCACTCCTAGTTCTCCTCGTCCTTGACGACGACGGTCGGCTTCAGCCGGACGACTGCTGCTGCCTTCGGCTGGTGCCAGTACGGGTCCTCGTTCGCGCCCATCAGCCCGTCGTCGGAGATGTATTGCTCACCGAGGACGCCTACCTCGATCTGGTCCGCGGTGAAGTCGGGCTCGATCTCGAACTTGGTGAAGCAGCTGTCCGGCGGCAGGCCGTACACGATCACCCAGCTCGACTCGCCGCGGCAACTGGCGCCGTTGGACCGCACCAGCTCCTTGCCGCCGCCCGGGACCATCCGCAGCACGTCGGGGTCGACCTGGTTGCTCTTGTGTTCCTCGGTGTCGATGTTGCGGACGTCGAAGTAGACCCGCAGCTCGGCCTTGGCGGCGGAGTACTCGCCCTTCGGCGTCCGGATGATCTCGGCCTTGCTGAAGCTGAACTCCCAGCGGCCGGCCGCCACCGTGGCCGGGGCGTCGTACGTCGGGACCGCGCGACCGACCCGCTGCTTCCACCCGCCGGTGACCAGCACTACCAGGGCCAGTACGACGACAACGCCGATGACGATCAGCCAGGTCCGCCGGTGCCGGCGGATCACCCGGTCGGCGATCAGGTCGTCGATAACGTCGTCGAGACTCTCCACGGCAGCGATCCTAAGGGGCGCCGGGTGCGCGCGGGGCGGTCTGGACCGGTCCGCGGCCAGGTCGCCGTACCGAGTCAGTGGTGAAACGACCGGAGGCCACTGAGCGCCCGTGAGCGCTTTCCGGCCCCCCACCCGCGAGAGGGGACATGGCGAGGAGGGCGAAAAGACGCCCTGAGGTGAGTTTCGGGCGGCTGGTGGCAGGTTCTGCTTCGGTCGACGGGTAAGATAGACCCAGTACGACGAGCCCTGCCCCTGACAACACTGTAGTGGCGGCTTCCATTGTGCCGCGATGCCTCGCGAACGCGGGGTCCGAGGAGGACAACAGCCGGTGACCGACGAGCCGACCGAGATCGACGAAACAACGTCCGCAGACAGCACCGGCATCGAAGAACCAGCACTGCTGACCGAGATCCAGTCCAGCGTCGTCGAGAAGACGTACGACGCGAGTGCGATCCAGGTCCTCGAAGGGCTCGACGCAGTCCGCAAACGGCCCGGTATGTATATCGGATCGACCGGTGAGCGGGGTCTGCACCACCTGGTCTACGAGGTGGTCGACAACGCGGTGGACGAGGCGCTGGCCGGCTTCTGCGACAAGATCGTCGTCACCCTGCTCCCCGACGGCGGTGTCCGGGTCGTGGACAACGGCCGCGGTATCCCGGTCGACATCGTCGAGTCCGAGGGCAAGCCGGCCGTCACGGTCGTGCTCACCGTCCTGCACGCCGGCGGCAAGTTCGGCGGCGGCGGGTACAAGGTCTCCGGTGGTCTGCACGGTGTTGGTGTCTCGGTCGTGAACGCGCTGTCCAGCCGGCTCCAGGTGGATGTGCGCAAGAACGACAAGATCTACACGCAGTCCTTCACCATCGGTGTTCCGGACGCGGACCTGGCCGAGGTCGGGACGTCGGACTCCAACGGCACCACGATCACCTTCTGGCCGAGCCCGGACGTCTTCGAGACCACGGTGTACTCCTACGAGACACTGACCACCCGCTTCCGTGAGTACGCGTTCCTGAACAAGGGCCTCGAGCTGGTCATCCGCGACGAGCGGCCGGACCACACCGAGGACGGTCAGCCGGTCGAGCAGTCGTTCAAGTACGACGAGGGCCTGGTCGACTATGTGAAGTACCTGACCGGTATCCGCGAGACCGTGCACCGCGACGTGATCGCGTTCGAGGCGGCCCAGGGCGACGACTCGCTGAGCCTCGAGGTCGCGATGCAGTGGAGCGGCTCGTACCAGGAGTCGGTGCACACCTTCGCGAACACGATCAACACCCACGAGGGTGGGACGCACGAAGAGGGCTTCCGGGCCGCGCTCACCTCGCTGGTCAACTCGTTCGCCGAGGACCAGGGCATGATCAAGAAGAAGGAGGACAGGCTCACCGGTGACGACATCCGGGAAGGCCTGACCGCGATCATCTCGGTCAAGCTGGGCAACCCGCAGTTCGAGGGCCAGACGAAGACCAAGCTCGGCAACACCGAGGTGAAGGGCTTCACCCAGCGGGTCGTGAACGACCGGCTCGGTGCCTGGTTCGAGCAGAACCCGGCCGAGGGCCGCGACATCATCCGCAAGGCCACCGCGGCCGCGAGTGCCCGGATCGCCGCCCGCAAGGCGCGCGAACTGGCCCGTAACCGCAAGGGTCTGCTGGGTGGCGGCGGCCTGCCGGGCAAGCTGTCCGACTGCCAGTCGACCAACCCGGAGGAGTGCGAGGTCTACATCGTCGAGGGTGACTCGGCCGGTGGCTCCGCCAAGGGTGGCCGGGATCCGAAGTACCAGGCGATCCTGCCGATCCGGGGCAAGATCCTGAACGTCGAGAAGGCCCGGATCGACCGCGTCCTGCAGAACAACGAAGTACTGGCGATCATCTCCGCCCTCGGGACCGGTATCCACGAGGACTTCGACGAGGAGAAGCTGCGGTACCACAAGATCGTGCTGATGGCCGACGCGGACGTCGACGGTCAGCACATCCGCACGCTGCTGCTCACGCTGCTGTTCCGGTTCATGCGGCCGCTGATCGAGCGTGGTCACGTCTACGCCGCGCAGCCGCCGCTGTACAAGATCCGGTGGAGCAACCAGACGCCGGAGCTGGCCTACACCGAGCGGGAGAAGGACGGTCTGCTCGAAGCCGGCATCGAGGCGGGCAAGAAGCTGCCGAAGGACAACGCGATCCAGCGCTACAAGGGTCTGGGTGAGATGAACGCCCAGGAGCTGTGGGAGACCACGATGGACCCGGCCAACCGGGTGCTGCTGCAGATCACCCTGGACGACGCGGCCCGGGCCGACGAGACCTTCGCGACCCTGATGGGTGACGACATCGAGGCTCGGCGGAACTTCATCCAGCGCAACGCCAAGGACGTCCGGTTCCTTGACATCTGAGTGTGTGCGGTCCTGCTCCGGCGGGATCGCGGCCACTCCGCGCCGACCTCACCGACGTACGACGTCTGACACGAACGGGACGAGCATCAGATGACCGAGACCCCCATTTCTCCTGGACACGACCGGATCGAGCCGCTCGATCTGCAGACCGAGATGCAGCAGTCGTACCTCGACTACGCGATGGCCGTCATCGTCGGCCGCGCGCTGCCCGAGGTGCGCGACGGCCTCAAGCCGGTGCACCGCCGGATCCTCTACGCCATGTACGACGGCGGCTACCGGCCGGACCGCGGTTTCTCCAAGTGCTCCCGCATCGTCGGTGACGTGATGGGTCAGTACCACCCGCACGGCGACTCCGCGATCTACGACACCCTGGTCCGGCTCGCGCAGCCGTGGGTGATGCGGGCACCGATGATCCAGGGCCAGGGCAACTTCGGTTCGCCGGGTAACGACCCGGCCGCCGCGATGCGGTACACCGAGTGCCGGCTGGCACCGCTGGCGATGGAGATGGTGCGCGACATCGACCAGGAGACGGTCGACTTCCGCCCCAACTACGACGGCCGCTCGCAGGAGCCGGTGATCCTGCCGGCCCGCTTCCCGAACCTGCTGGTGAACGGCTCGGCCGGGATCGCGGTCGGGATGGCGACCCAGATCCCGCCGCACAACCTGCGCGAGGTCGCGGCCGCGGCGCAGTGGTGCCTGGAGAACCCGGACGCCACCCAGGAAGAAGTCCTGGCCGCCTGTATGGAGAACATCAAGGGCCCGGACTTCCCGAACGGCGCCCTGATCGTCGGCTACAAGGGCATCGACGACGCCTACCGCACCGGTCGTGGCTCGGTCACGATGCGCGCGGTGGTCGACATCGAGGAGGACGCCAAGGGCCGGACCAGCCTGGTCGTCAGCCAGCTGCCGTACATGGTCAACCCGGACAACCTGGCGCAGAAGATCGCCGAGCTGGTCAACACCGGCAAGATGACCGGGATCGCCGACATCCGTGACGACACCTCGTCCCGGACCGGCCAGCGCCTGGTGATCGTGCTCAAGCGTGACGCCCAGCCGCGCGTCGTACTGAACAACCTCTACAAGCACACCCAGCTGCAGGACACCTTCGGGTGCAACATGCTGGCGCTGGTCGACGGCGTGCCGCGCACGCTCAGCCTCGACCTGTTCATCACGCACTGGATCGACCACCAGATCGAGGTCATCCAGCGGCGGACGCGGTACCGCCTGCGCGAGGCCGAGAAGAACGCGCACATCTTCCGCGGGTACGTGAAGGCGCTGGACGCGCTGGACGAGGTCATCGCGCTGATCCGCCGCAGCCCGGACGTCGAAGAGGCTCGGCAGGGCCTGATCAGCCTGCTGGAGATCGACGAGATCCAGGCGCAGGCGATCCTGGACATGCAGCTGCGCCGGCTGGCCGCCCTGGAGCGGCAGAAGATCGTCGACCGGCTGCTCGAGCTCGAGGCCGTCATCGCCGACCTCGAGGACATCCTGGCCGACCCGGTCCGGCAGCGGCACATCGTCCGCGACGAGCTGGCCGAGATCACCGAGCGGTACGGCGACGAGCGCCGTACCGAGATCATCGCGGCCGACGGCGACCTGTCCGTGCAGGACCTGGTCCCGGACGAGGACGTCGTGGTCACCATCACCCGCGGCGGTTACGCGAAGCGGACCAAGGCCGACCTGTACCGGACGCAGAACCGCGGCGGTAAGGGTGTCCGCGGTGCGCAACTGCGGGCCGAGGACGAGATCAACCACTTCTTCGCGACCACGAACCACCACTGGATGCTGTTCTTCACCACCAAGGGCCGGGTCTACCGGGCGAAGGTGTGGCAGCTGCCCGAGTCGGCGCGCGACGCCAAGGGTTCGCACGTGGCCGGGCTGCTCTCCTTCCAGCCGGACGAGGACATCGCGCAGGTGCTGACACTGCGCGACTACGAGCAGTCCGACTACCTGGTGCTCGCGACCAAGAAGGGCCTGGTCAAGAAGACGGCACTGACCGACTACGACTCGGCCCGGCAGAGCGGCATCATCGCGGTCAACTTCCGCGAGGACGACGACGAGCTGATCGGCGCCGACGTGGCCAGTGCGGCCGACGACCTGCTGCTGGTCTCGCGCAAGGGTCAGTCGATCCGCTTCACCGCGAACGACGAGCAGCTCCGTCCGATGGGCCGGGCCACGTCCGGTGTCACCGGGATGAAGTTCCGCGCCGGTGACGAGTTGCTGTCGATGTCGGTCATCCGGGCCGGCGACGACGAAGAGGCGCAGTACGTCTTCACCGTCACCGACGCCGGGTACGCCAAGCGGTCGCAGGTCGCGCAGTACCGGACGCAGGGTCGTGGCGGGCTCGGTATCAAGGCAGTCAAGCTGAACGACGAGCGCGGTTCGCTGGTCGGCGCGATCATCGTCGTCGACGAGGACCAGGTGCTGGCGATCAAGGCCAGCGGCCAGGTCGTGCGCAGCCGGGTCGACAGCGTGCCGGTCAAGGGCCGGGACACGATGGGCGTCCGGTTCGCCGGGGTCGGCGAGTCCGACGCCGTCGTCGCGATCGCCCGGAACACCGACCTGACCGTCGAGGGCGCCGAAGAGGTCGAAGGCGCCGCCGAAGGTGTCGTCGAGGGAGCTGAGGGTACCGGGGCGGCTGCGGTGACCACCGATGCCCAGGATGTGGACGCTTCGACAACCGAAACCCCGGTTGGGAGCGTCAGTACTTCTGACGAGCGTTCGACGGATGTGAACGGCACGGCTACCGTCGAAGACGACGAAGCCGGCCAGGAGGGTAACTGATGACCAACCGCGCGAGGCCGACCTGGCCCGAAGGTGCGGACAGCTCCAAGTCTCAGCGCCCGGCGCCGGGCGCGAAGCAGTCCACGCCGGCCACTCCGCCCTCCAACGGTCAATCGGCCAACGGTCGCCCCAGTGGGAACGGCCGGGCTGCTACGCCTCCGCCGAGCACGCAGCGCCCGGCCGCCGAGCTGCGCCCGCAGCAGCAGCGACCGGGCACAGCCGGAGCGCCGGCCCGTCCCGCGCAGCAGCCGCCGGTTCGCACGGGAGGCCAGCCCAGCACCACCCGACCCACTCCGGCACCCAGTACGCCGGGCCGCCCGGAGCCGTGGTCACCCACCGCGACTCCGGCTGCGGGTCAGCCTGGTGACGGCGGATCGTCGTACGGGGTGACTGGGCGCACTTCCGACAAGCCTGGGACGTTCGGCGGCAAGACCGAGTCGTTCGGTGACAAGGTCACTGCGGCCCGTCAGGCCGTCCTCGACAAGGCCGCCGGCATGACCGGCAAGTCGGACAGCGAGAGCGTTGAGCTCGGGGACACCACCAAGGCCTCCGCCAAGGGCCAGACCCGCAAGGCCCGGCTGCGGATGTCCCGGATCGACCCGTGGTCGGTGATGAAGACGGCGTTCCTGCTCTCGATCGCCTTCGGCATCGTCACCTGGGTCGCGGTCTTCATCGTCTGGTCCGCGATCGGCGCCGCCGGCGTCTTCGAGAACATCAACAGCACCGTCACCGAGGTGCTCGGCAACCCGAACACCGAGCCGTTCCGGATCGAGAACTACATCAACACCGGCAAGGTGATGGGTTTCACCACCCTGCTCGCCTGTGCCGATGTGCTGATCATCACGGCCCTGGCCACGCTCGGATCCTTCCTCTACAACATCGCCGCCACGCTGCTCGGCGGCCTCGAAGTCACGCTCGCGTCGGAGGACTGAGCCCTCCCGGCCGGGCCCACCTGGGCTCGGCCGGAACCAGTTTGGGAGACAGGCACCTGGTGCGGTAATCTCTCCCAGGTTCGACCCCGTAGATACGGGCCTATAGCTCAGTTGGTTAGAGCGCTGCCCTGATAAGGCAGAGGTCACTGGTTCAAATCCAGTTAGGCCCACCAGATCGTGAAACCCCCGATCCGAGGAGTCCCGCGGTGCTGAGAAAGATTCTGCTGGTGCTGCTGGCCGGCATCGGTGGATACTTCGCTTACAAGAAGACCCAGCAGTCCCGCGCCGACAAGGACCTCTGGGCCGAGGCCGTCGACCCGGTAACCCCGGGCCGCTGACCACCCCACCACGGGGGCGTAGCTCAACTGGCAGAGCACTGCCTTTGCAAGGCAGGGGTTAGGGGTTCAAGTCCCCTCGTCTCCACGAAGTCGACAGGCGACTCGTGTCCGCGGAAAGCGCGGACCGGGTCGCCTTCGTCATCAGTGCGGCTGCGCTTCGCTTGCCGCGGGCGGGGGCTTCGCCACCCGCACCCCCTACGGCCTCGCTTCGCATCGGCCGGCTGGGGCTGGGCGATGCCGTTGGGGCGGGTCAAGTGCGGTTCGAAGCGGGATCTACCCGACCCGTGCTGTGGTTCAGCAACTCGAGGTCGATCATCACCATTGCGACTCTGTCAGAGGCATCGCGCCCGATTCGGATCGGATAGAAGCCATCGCCCATGCCGCAGCCGATGAATACAGCGGCTGTCCCACCTGACGCGTCGGGAACGGCTGCGAATCCGGCATCGGCGGCTTCGAACAGAGCGGCCTCAACCCGGTCCTCGTCCTCACTGAGCAGCGCGAGCGACTCTCGCTGGGAAGCGTCGTAAAAACAGGCTGTTCCGGCGTCGACACCGACTCCAAGGACCGTGCCATCCGCGCGTTCGTCGAGCCATTCCCACCTAGCGACAGGGGCGTCGCTGATCTTGAGCGTGGCCGCCGTCACGGCACGGCTGTCGCGGTGACTTTCCTCGGTCGAGGGCCAGGCAACGACGGAGAGCAATACGGGATAGGTACCCGGAGCCACTTCGGCGACCACGGGTCGAGCATCTTCGAAGCTGTGAAAGTAGGCCGGATCTACGGCGACGACCCGCCCCGTGGCAAGGTCCAGATGGCAAACCTCGACAACCTCTAGCGTGGAAACGTCCCGCTCGGGCCATCGATGCTGGGCTCCCTGTTCCAGGAGTTCCTCGGCATCCAGCCACTCATCAAAAGACATCTGTCTGTCCCCCCTCCCTGGAGTCGCCTCAAGCTACCAGGCCAGCGTGTGAACGTTCCGGACACGGAGGAGCTCCGCGGAAAGCTGAACGGCAGCGCGGGAGATGCCGATTCGGGGTGTTGGAACTACCAGCCGGCTGGGGAAGTTAGTTGCAGGTTCAAGTGGGTGCCGGCTGAGTGGTGTTGCCATCCGTTGAGTCCGCGAAGGTGGACGTCTCCGGGGCCGTGCACGATCCAGTTCGCTCCATCGCCGACGAGTGCGGCGTCGACGTCGATGCCGATGAGCAGGTCATGGCCGGCCAGGTCGAGGAAGATCGTGCGCCAGGTGTCATTCAGCTCGTTCCAGTGGGCGGCAATGACGGTGTTCGGGAACACACTCAAACCCTCATCAACCTGCCCTGCGGGAGATGCGGGGTAGCGGGCGCCAAGGAGCATCGCGCCACCACTACTTCCGACGTACGGCAGTGAGGTATCGAGGTAGTGCCGCCAGAAGAGTGAGCCACGAAGCGCGGCGACCTGTCCTCTTGGTCCGCCGCCGAGCATGTAGAGGAAGGCAGCGTTCTCTAGGCAGGCAGTCGCGGCCGGGTCGTCGGCGTCGGATCTGCTCAGTAGCGGGACATCGAGGCTGGGCACACCCACACGTGCCAGTCGCTCGGCGGCTCCCCGGCGGTACTCCTCAACAACTGTCGGACCGTGTTCCGCCTGCCCTGCGGCAACGACTGCTGCGTGCCTTCCAGGAACGGCCAGTTCTGCGAAGAGGTCATCACACCACGGTGCCCAGTCACCGGTTCCGAACAGCACGAATCGTCGATCCATGCTGTTAGGCGTTGTTGGCTAGTAGGTCGGTCAATGGGGATCTGATGTCGACGGGGTAGAGGCCTAGGTTGTCGAATTCGGTGGGGGCGGCCCAGATCAGCTCGGAGATGTTGTGTGGGGTTTGGGCGCCGGCTTCGGCGTCGGACATGTGTGGGGTGCCGGTGACTTCGGTCATTAGGTAGTACGACGCGGGGCGGCCGTTGTGGTGGCCGGTCCATAGGAGGCGGTCGATCTGGGCGGTGAGGGTGGTCTCTTCGTTCAGTTCGCGGATGGCTGTTGTTTCGGGGGTTTCGCCTTCCTCGACCTGGCCGCCGGGCAGTACGGCGTAGTGGTGGCCGGGGCAGTCTGGGCTGGTCCACTTGGCGGCCTCGCACATGACGCAGGCGCTGGCTGAGTTGTGGCGCAGGTAGCGCTTGATCACCAGGGCGCGGGGACCGTCGACGACTACAGCGGCTGCTCTTGGGATCGGCATGGAGGGGAGCCTGCCAGGGGGATCCGACAGAAACGCGATCATCCGACGGACAGGACGTATAGGTGTGCTGGATGTTGTCGTCAGGCTGAGCGGCGGCCGATCGGGGGCCCGGGGGACGTATACGTCCTGTCGGTCGGGCGGCGGCGTCGGCAAGAACACGTAGTAGTACCCCTGAGCGGCATTGCCGATTGCCGCCCACGCTCAGCAGGTGCCCGAAGCTGGGACCACTACGTGTCGTTGGCGTCGCCGGGCGCCCACCACGGCAGACGCTCCACGACTACCGCTCACCGTGAGTGGTTGCACGGACGAGTGGCTGCGGTTGGGACGTGGGCCGGGCGGTGTGATCTGCCGAAGGAGGACGGGGAGCTACTCCGTGGTGTGCGGGGTGTCGGGGTGAATCATCATCCGGATGCTGTTCCGGCCCGCGCGAGTGAACCCGCTGTGGCCCGCGCGCAGGCGGGTTGCTGGGGGGTTGCCTGTGGAGATTTTCGATGGGCAACCCCTCAGGCGAAGGGATATCCCCGCGGGTGGAGCCGGAGTTCTGCGACGCCTCATCGGCAGCACCCCAATCATCGTTGCTTGCCCCTACCTCCAGAGGCGTTTGTCATTCGGAAGATCGGTGGCGTGGGAGAAAGTCCTTGGCTGGGCTGATGGGCGGGCAACTATCGTCGGGCGGGTGATCATCCGGTCTGTTCGGGAGAGCGATGTCGAGAGCCTTCATGCCGGGCGGCTGTGTGGGATCACGCTCGACGAGACTGCCGGGTTGGTGAGGTCGGCGGTTGAGGCGGAAGGCGGTTGTGAGTATCGCTTTCTGGTTGCGGTTGAGGAGGGCGGGGGCGTGCTGGGGATGACCACGGTGCGCCGCTTGGAGCATCGGATGTGCCGGCATCGGGCGGAGTTGGGTGGGTTCGTGATTCTTCCCGAGGCCCGTGGGACCGGGCTTGCTCGGCGGATCGTGGGTGTTGCGGGCGATTGGGCGCGGGAGTTGGGGTGCTCCGTGCTTGAGGTGAGTTGTCGGGGTGGGACTCGGGCTGAGGCGGCGTACGTGGGGCTTGGGTTTCAGGTGTGGGGGCGGCTGCCTGGTGGGTTCCACGATCGCGGTGGTGTGGTTTTCGACGAGGTCCGGTTGTGGATGGCGCTTTCGGCGGAGGCTGTCTAGTGC
>NZ_SMKA01000177.1 GCF_004348455.1 Kribbella albertanoniae | reverse complement strand
GTGCCCAGGGGGACGGGGATGAATTTGCCGGTGGTGAGGTCGGTGTTGGCGAAGTACTGGCGGTAGGCGCGGTTCCAGCCGGCGAAGTCGGCGGTGGCTGCTCCGGACGAGTTCTGGAGGAAGACGCGCATCGTGTAGACGTCGGCGTAGGTGAGGCCGGCGGCTTGGAGGTTCTCGCCGATGCGGCGGAGGACGTTGATGCCTTGGGCCTCGGTGATGGTGACGCCGGCCGGCAGGGTGCCGCCGGGGAAGACGGCGGTGTCGATGTACGACGCTTCTGATCCGGCCGGAGCTGTGGTGTTCAACGCCGTCGGGCCGAGGCCGCTCGTCTTGTAGATCGGAGTGTTCGCGCCGATACCGACGCCGGTGGCGATCATCGGATTGGCCTGCCCGGCGGGAAGAGCCGGTACGACGGTTCCGGGTCGGGGTGGACGCGGTTTGTCCCACCAGCCGACCGCCGTACCGGCGCCTGCGCTGAAGGTCACGACGACTGCGACTGCTGACATGAGCACGTGCCGGAGCTTCATCGAGAAGTCACCACCCGGTGGTGTAGTGCGGTCACGGTGGCGCGGGCCGAGGTCATGGCGCCGTGCTGCCAGGCGATCGCGTGGGACAGATGGTCGCCGGCGAAGTAGACGTTGCCGGTGGGGTCGAGCAGGCGCTGATAGGTTCCGTCGGTCTGCGAGGGCCAGCCGACCCACGCACCCTCGGAGTGCTTGGCCGTGGCCCAGTTCACCGAGAACGACGCCTCGATCTCACGACCGTAGACCTCGCCGTGGATTTTGGTGCCCTGGGCAACGGCTCGCTCGAGGCGGCCGGCCGGCGTGAGCGCGCCGTACAGGTTCGCGTTGGTGCCTGTGTTGTAGTAGCCGATCACCGTGCCGCGGCGACCGTGGAAGCCGGTCGACGGATACCACGTGTTGCCGGTGTCCAAAGTGCTGTTGGTGATACCGCCGTAGATGCGCAGATCCTCTTCCCACCAACGGCGTCCGTACTCGATCCCGATCTTGCCGGCGTTGGTCGGCCGCGCGTACTTCAGTGCGTCGACGATCGGTGTTGGCAGGTTGGAAGGAATCTTCGCCGCGATCTGCGGCGGCAGACTGCAGATCGCGAAGTCGGCCGACAGCACCCGCGGCCGGCCACCCGTGGTGTAGGTGACCTCAACGCCAGAGCTCGTGTTCCGCAGTCCCAGCACCTCGGCGCCGTACCGGATCTTCTCCCCGCCGATCGCGCGTTCGAACGCGTACGGGATCCGGTCCATCCCGCCGACCGGCTGGAACATCATCATCGCCTGGTCCCAGCCGAACTCGAACGAGAAGTAGCTCCCGACCCCGCTCGCGAAGACATCACTCAGCGCGTACGGCGATTCCGTCGTACCGCTCTCGGTGCCGGCCCCGGGCTCGACCGTGTACCCGCGGCGGCCGCTCCCGGTGTACTTGAACCCACCGTCCTTGTTCGCGATCGAGCCGAAGCTGGTCAGGAACCCGATCAACGCCTGCTTATCGGAAACAGTCAGGTAGGAGTCGAGCGCCCCCTGATCGGTTGCCTTGGCCAACAACTCGGAGACATACCCGTAGACATCGGCCTTGGCAGTGCGGTGCCGGATCGGCTTGTTGGACAGGGCTGTCGTGCCCTCGCGGTACAGGTACGCATCCGCGTTCTGGTTGATGAACGGCTCGATGGCGACGCCGAGTTCACGGCAGTAGTCGAGCGTTACGTGGTGCTGCGGGATGCGTGCCGGACCGGCGTTCATGTACTGCCCCGGCGAGAACCGCGCCCGCTGGGTGACGCCGGCCAGGTCGGTCTCCGAAGCCCCGCCGCGGACGGTCCAGTTGCGCCCACCAGGACGCTTCCGGGCCTCGAGCAGTGTGACTTGGTAGCCGGCCTTCAAGAGTTCGTACGCCGAGGTCAGTCCGGCGATCCCGGCGCCGAGAATGACCACGTGCTTGCGGGGCCGGCCATTCAGATCGGCCCGCGTCGGGGCGGCGAATGCGGCGGTCTCGGCCAGTCCGGTGAGACCGAGGGCGGACATCGTGGAGTAGAGCACACCGGCACCGCCGGTGATACCAACCTGTTGCAGGAAGTGACGTCTGGTCTGCGCCATGCCTTCTCCTCACGGGCAACGGGGAGGGACGGTCCCCTTGTTGACCAGAAAGGTAAGGACAAAGTGTTGTGGCGCTGTGTCCGAGTCGTGACATCCTCACGCCGAAACTGACAGGTATGTTTCTGCTTAACGAACCTGTTCCAGCAGAGTCTTAGCTACTGGAGCGATCTCCGCATAAACCCCGGGATACTGCGGTTCCGCGCACCCTCGGCCCCACGACACGATGCCGAGCAGGCGACCGTTCATAACGAGCGGCCCACCGGAGTCCCCCTGGCACGCGTCCCCTGTTCCATCCAGGTAACCGGCGCAGATATTCGCAGCCGCCGTGTAACCGTTCTCGGCATACCCCTTGATCCCCAGACAGGTCGCGTCACCCAGATCCGGTACGGCGAGCTTCTGCAGGGTGTCCTCGGGCCCGGTCCCGTTGGTGTCGCCCCAGCCATAAACAGTCGGTACGGCGCCTCGCCGGTCCGCGCGCGGACTTGTCTCCAACCGCAGGAGGGGCACCCCGGTCATCGGCTTCGTCAACGTGAGCACGGCGAAGTCATTGCGATTCGTCGTCGTGCTGTACGCCGGATGCACCCAGATCTTGCTGACTGCCGAGAACTTCCCCAGCGAGTGATCGGCCAAGTCGGCTCGCCCCTGAATCACGCCGTACGACGAAGCGGACCGGCCGGCGCAGTGGGCCGCGGTCAGCACCTTGTTCGGAGCCACGAGTACGCCGCCGCACCACCGTTTGGAGTCGCGCACAGCGTCTTTGTTGGTCAGTACAACTGCCCATGGCGCCTCGCTGACACTCGCCAGCGTCCCGCCGACCACCATCGGCTCGGTAGTCCCCGCCGTACACAGCACTAGCACTGCAATCAGTGCGACCATCCGCTTCACCATGCCGCCGAACCTTACTCCAAGTGATTCGGCGAGCACGGTAAGTGGCTCCACCAGGTCTGCCCCAAAGGGCACTTGAAGTATTGCCAGGGTGACTCTCTGGCATTTACCGTCGGATCGCGGCTGGGGGGTCGCCCACTGCGCAACCGAGGGGGGAGCGCGGACGCCCTGGGCCGCGGGGGTGCACATCATGGGGATTCGTCGTGCTCGTCTGCTCGTCCACTCGCGGTTGACGGCGGTGGTTGCCGCACTCAGCCTGCTGGTCGGGATGATCGTCTACCAGCCACAACCGGCGCGCGCCGCCGAGGCCGGTGTGGATGATCTGCTGGCCATGCTCGGTGCGGGTGGTGAGGCGAACAGCCTGGCCGCGTGGACCTCCGGTCTGGCAGCGGTCGACAAGCTGAAGGACCAGTTGCCGTTGATCGGCGCGAGTCCCGGCGGTCTGCTCGGGCTGAACGACTTCGTTGCCAAGGGCATCGCGGACGAACTGAAGACCGCGACCGACTTCGGCGACCTCGAGGTCGACCAGCCGATCAGCATCGACGGCGATCGCACCGGCCACCTCAAGACCTCGGTCAGCGACCTCGGTGACGGAAAGAAGCTCGACATCGTCGCGACGCTGGATCGCAGTGTGACCAAGCAGGATCTGCGGGTCAGCAGCGCCTCGCCGAAGGTCGAGCTCGCGGTGTCGGACGGCGTCACGGTGAATCTGAAGTCCCGGTTCGCGCTGAGCGTGGTCTGGACCGGCATCGCCGACGACAAGGTCTATCTGGTCCGCTCGAACACCACCCCGCGACTCGATGTGGACGCCCACGCGAGCATCGACAACGCCACCGCCCAGGCCGCGATCGGCATCCTCGGCGTCTCACTCACCGGTTCCACGCTTGATGTGGACGCGCACTTCGCCGGGACTCTCAACGATCCGGACAACGACGGCAAGCTGTTCTTCGGCGCCACCGGTGAGCTCGGGCAGGAAGGCTCGTTGGAGGGCCTGTTCAGCGTCGGCCTGGACTCGCTCGGTTCGCAGCCGATCGACAACTCGGACGAGAACACCCGTGGGTCCGTACACGCAACCTTCCAGCTCGGCGCAGCCGCATCCGGGATTCCGGTCAGCCTGCCCACCAACATCAGTACGACGGTCAAGGTGGACTGGAACGACATCGGCACCGGTGCCCCGGTCGTGACCGCACCGGATCTCGCGGCCACGGTCGGCCGCTTCCAGAACATGAGCCTGCAGGATCTTGCCGAGGGACTCGCACAGCTGGTCGCGACGCTGACCGCCGTCCAGAAGGCGAAGTTCGACCCGGACAAGGAAGGCAAACTGCCGCCCATCGGTGACCTGGACCTACCCTTCCTGAAGGGCACGCTGTCCGACGCGATCCAGGCCAACCAGGTGCTCAAAGACTTCCTGGCGGCGAACACCGAGCCGGGTCCCGGCCAGCCGGGCTTCGTCCCAGGCACCGACCTGGCCCAGGTCGGCAAGCCCAAGTTCACCTCGCTCCAGGACCTGTTGCAGCGGCTCGACACCGCGACCGGTATCGACCTGAGCAACCTGGACTGGGACGCGACCGCGAGCAAACTCGCCCTCAAGCTCAAGATGTCGAAGGCGAGTCCGCAGACCGACCTCGACCCGATCAGCATCGAGGCCTCCGGCAACAAAGCGACGTACGGCGCGAAGACGCTGACCGTGGCCGGAGCCGGCTGGACCGCGGACCAGTGGGTGGGCCGCCGGGTGGTGGCCGGTACGTCGGCCGGTGAGGTGCTCAGCAACGACCCGAGCACGATCACGCTGAAGCAGGACTGGATCGGCGGTGCGCCGGCCAAGGACACGCCGTACGTGATCGCAGGGATGGAGCCGCACGTCGGCGCCGTTAACTTCGCGAACACGGTGGACGAGGGCGGTCACGGGATCGTCAACGCCAACGCGGATCAGACGTTCGCGAAGGTCACCCCGTCGTTCGAGACGAACCTGACCGTGGTGCTGGATCTGCAGGACCCGAAGACCGGTCAGGCCTGTGTCGGGTTCCTCGGCAGCACGGAGCCCTGCCCGTTCACCCAGCACAACGGTCCGCTGGACACCGTCGTACCGGCGTTGCCGCTGAACACCGACCGCATCCTGATCCGGACCGGCTCGGAGCTGTTGTCGGCCGACTTCCCGATCGACACCGCGGTCGACCTCAGCGCGAACGCGGGCTTCTTCAAGGTTCTGCTCAAGGGACAGCTCAAGGTCTGCAACTCGTCGCTTCCAGCAACGTGTTCCGGCGGTACGGCGACCGGTCACATGCTCACGATCGGTCTGAAGAACCAAGGTGATCTGCGGATCTCGGAGTTGTTCAAGCAGCTCGTCAGCTCACCGGCCGCACTGCTGGACGTCGACGTGAACGTGCGCGCGTACGGCGATGTCGCGGTCAGCGTGCCCGGGGCCGAACAGTTCCTGCCCGCAGGTGCGTCGACCACGTTCAAGGCCAGCTGGGCGGATCTGACCAAGCCCGACGGCGCGTCCATCGACACCAGCGACCTCGATGAACTCTTCAAGCTGGACTTCGACAAGGACGATCCGAAGGCGCTGTTCACCGCGCTGATCAAGACACTGCAGACCCTCTCGCAGCAACTCGCGCAGGCGAATACCACGGCCGGTTCGGGCGTGTACGACAAGGAGATCCCCGGTCTCGGCAAGTCGTTGCGCGACCTGCTGGTGAGCGACGAGTCGAACGCCGGACCTGGTGTCACGTACGGCGCGAACAGCCTGACCGACGCGACCCGCAAGGACGCCGAGCTGTTCCCGCAGTCGTTGGCCGGCCGGTCGATCGTGGTCGGTTCTCAGGTGGGGATCGTGCAAGCGGTCTCCGGTGACGGCAAGACGCTGACGATGACGAAGGACTGGGCTCCGGCACCCGCAGCTGGTACGGCGTACATGATGCGCTCGGCGTTGGACGACGTCACGGACCAGCTGCTGGCGAACACTCCGGACAGCCTGCAGGATGCGGTCGAGCTGCTGAACAAGGCACTCGGCACGGACAGCGTGAAGTTCCGCTACCTGGAGACGAACGGCGAACCGAACCTGGTTCTCGACGTGGACTGGAAGCGCAAGTACCGCGCGGGAGCGCCGATCAAGTTGTCGCTGGACTCGCTGAGCCAGACCTTCGCCAGTGCTCAAGCCAGCGGGCTTGCCCAGGTTGAGGTCGACGGCCGGGTCAAGGTCGGTCTGGTGGTACCGCTGAAGGCCGGTGCGGGTCCGGCCGATGGCGCGTCCCTCAAGGTCCTCGAGGACTCGAGTATCAGCCTTGGTGCCAAGGCGAAACTGGAGAACGGCGTCATCCAAGGTGTCATCGGCCCGCTGTCGATTGCCCTCGGCAACCCGGCCGCCGATGCGCCGGCCAATGAGAAGGCGCAGGCCAGGGCCGACCTGAGCATCGCGCTCGCCAAGAGTGGCGCGGCCGCGAACACCCCGGTCTCCTTCAGCGACTTCATCGGCGCGGTCGGCGTGAACTTCAACGCTTCCAACGGCACGGTGAACTGTGGCGAGGCGATCGCTACGCCGCAGATGGTCTGCGGCAGTCTGCCCATCTATCTGAACAACACCGGTACGGCGACCGGCTGGACGGCGATCGGCAAGATCGCGCTCCGGGTGCCGGACTCCACGGAGCCGGCTGATCTGGTTGACCTCAATGACGCGCTGCCCGCGCCCGATGACGCCCTGAAGGAGCTGGAGCTCCCAGCTGATCTGGGTGACCGGATCGGCGCGGCACTGCTGGACTTCAAGAACTTCGGTGACGGTATCGAGAGCTACCTCGCAGCGGTCGAGCAGGCCTTCCGAACCGCCAGCCTGCAAGGCAAACTCCCGCTGGTCGGCGAGGACCTCCAGCAGGGTGCGAACTTCATCGGCGACCTGCGGTCCAAGCTGCGGGCCTCGATCTGGAACGAACTTCCCGGTGCTGGCCGGCCGGCCAACTCCAAGGAGTTCGCGGACTTCATCAACACGAAACTCGCGGCGGCGTTGGCCGATGTCGGCATCGCGGCGCCCGACGTGAAGGTGACGTTCGACTGCACCGAGGCCCTCGAGGTCTGTCCGCTGGACAAGATCACCGGCGCCTATCTCGAGTTCACCGCCCAGCGCGGCAAGATCGTTCCGGGCGAGGGCTGTGTGAGCGAAGGCGCGGCCAAGCCGTGCTTCTCGAAGAACATTCCGCTGGACATCGGCATACCGGGCCTGGCGCTGCGGCAGGGCAAGGAGGGCACGAACGGCATCAAGGTGGATGCCGGGTTCGCCCTGCACTTCAAGGTCGGCCTGACCAAACAGGACGGCTTCTTCATCAACACCCACGACGGCTGGGGACCGGACGGGAAGGCGCGGGCCGAGTTGCAGGTCGGGCTGGACTTCGACCTGCCGGCCTCGATGGTCGCCGAGCTGGCGTTCATCAAGATCAACGTGGCCAAGCGCGCGGGCGTGACCGCGCCACTGTTCGCCGGCACCTTCCAGGTCGATCTGAAGGCGCCGGGCGACGTCAGCTGCTTCAAGGGTGACGAAGCATCCTGTACGCCGACGGCCGCGAAACTGAAGTTCGCCGACCTCGGTAACACCGAGGGACTGTTCGGCGTCGCGATCAAGGGTGACTTCAAGATCGACTGGATCGTCCAGGCCGACGTCCACTCCGCGTTCCCGGGAGTCCGGGCGAACTTCGTGCTCACGTGGGGCTTCGACAACCAGGCGCCGGATGCGGCCGGGGCGCCGAAGATCTTCTTCAAGGATGTGGGGATCAGCGCCGGTAGCTTCTTCGAGGGTCTGCTCGGTGATGTGGTCAAGGAGATGAAGCGGGTCACCGGGCCGCTGCAGCCGGTGATGGACACGCTGTACGCACCGATCCCGGTGCTGTCCGACCTGAGCCGGATGGCCGGTGGGGACGATGTCACGCTGATGACGCTGGCGAAGGCGTTCAGCACGCTGGTCGACGGCCCGAAGCTCGACTTCGTGGACACGATCAAAGCGGTGGTCGAGTTCATCAACCGATTGCCCAAGTGCAATCCGACCGACGAGAACGACTGCTTCGTGCCCTTGGGCGATTTCGAGATCGCCGGCGACAAGGCGCTCAGTACCAGCAACTCTCCGACCACCGCGGACAAGATGTACGCGAACGTGACGGAGAAGTCGCCGACCGACATCAAGAAGGCGCTGAACGACAACAACCACAACCCGGATGCGGCCGGTCACAAGATCTTCGGTGGTGCCGGGCTGGCGCCGGAGGAGGGTGACGCGGAGAAGTCCGGGATCAAGTTCCCGATCCTGGAGAAGCCGCAGAACGCGTTCAACCTGCTGATGGGTGGCGACGTCACGCTGGTCGAGTTCGACTCCGGCCCGCTGACACTCGGCTTCAGTTGGCGGCAGGCGTTCGGGCCGGTCTACGCACCGCCGCCGGTGTTCGTGACGCTGGCCGGGTCCGCGTCGGTGAGCCTGCGCATCGTTGCGGGGCTGGACACCTACGGGATCCGCAAGGCGGTCGAGGCCCAGCAGAACGGCGCTCCGATCGAAGCTGTCGACGTCATGGACGGGCTGTTCTTCAAGACGGTCGACGACGCCGGCGCACCGCTGCCGGTGGTGCAGTTGACCGGTGAGATCGCGGCCGGTGCCGCGGTCAGCGCGGTGATCATCACGGTCGGTATCGAAGGTGGTCTGCGCCTGACGATCGGGTTCTCCTGGAACGATCCGAACAAGGACGGCAAGTTCCGGGTCAGCGAGTTCCTGCACGCGGCGCTGAACAATCCGCTCTGTCTGTTCACGGTCAGCGGCCGGTTGTCGTTGTTCCTGCGGGTCTACATCACGATCGGCGTGAGCATCTTCTCGGTCTCGTTCAGCTTCACGCTGGCCGATGTGACGTTGCTCGACTTCTCGGTGGCTCCAGATTGTGAACCACCACCACCGAAGCTCGGTGGCACTGTCGACGACACCCTCGTGGTCTTCGCCGGCCGCTGGGGTAAGGACGCCCAGCGCGGCGCGCCGTGGACGAACGACAAGAAAGAGGTCGAGAAGGACACCGTCAAGGTCATCTCGCTGCACTACGCGCAGACCAAGGACGACCCGACCGGGGTGAAGGGCGAGTTCGACGGGTTCGCCGTCCAGATGCTGGGTGAGCAGCGCGAATACCTGAACCCGAATCTGAAGCGGGTCGTTGTCGACGGCAAGGGCTACGCCAAGCCGATGGCGATCACGTTCATCGGTGACGGCAAGAAGACCACCGATGACAACGCCGGTAAGACGCCGGCCGTGTTCGACAAGGACGCGGTCGTGATCGGCGGCAACGCGGACGACGTGATCACCACCGGACGCGGTCTCTCGTACGTCGACGGTCGCGGCGGCAACGACATCATCGTCACCGGGGACACCGGCGGTGCGGCCTCGAAGGCTGTGGTCGCGGGTGGTCCGGGTAAGGACGCCATCACGGTCGGAAACGGTGACAACAAGGTCGCCGGTGACGCGTCACTCGGCGACGCCCGGGTGGAGAAGGAAGTCACCCACAACGAGCAGGACGGCGGCGGGAAGAGCAAGCTGACGGACGTGATCAACTGGACGACGATCGCGACGGTCGACCCGACCACGCCGGCCACGGCCGACGGTCCCTCGCCGGACGACGACCAGATCGGTCTGGGCCTGGGGACCAACCGGGCTCGCGGGAACGCCGGTGCGGACAAGGTCGCGGTCGCGGCCGATATGCCGGACGGAACCCTCAAGGCCGGGGTCAACACGCTGATCGGTGACGGCGGCAGCGACCTCCTCACCGGCGGTTCGAACGCGGACCGGATCTTCACCGCGGCCGAGAGTGAGTTCGACAAGGACGCGGCCGGTCCGCCCGATTCGGGCGCGGTCAACACCGTCGACACGGGCACCGGCAACGACCAGGTCTGGGGTAGCGACGCGATCGAGACCGTGACGAGTCACTCGCTGGGCGACCAGGGCGCGACGATCCGCGGTGGCGGTAAGAACGACGTACTGACTGGCGGTTATGGCACGGACACCGTGTACGGCGGTCCTGGCGACGACTACGTGATCGCGGAGCCGGCGGCCGTCGGTCCCGATGAGGGCGACGACAAGGTCAACAACGTCTACTTCGGTCCGAAACGCAAGGTGGACAAGCAGCCGTTCCCGGAGGGCGTCGAGTCCAACCGGAAGACACTGGTCGGTGGTCTTGGCAACGACCACATCGTCGGTGGCGACGGGCCCGCGACGGTCTTCGGTGACAAGCGAATCGACGACGACAAGTGCGTCGCCGGTGCGCCGACCACCTCCGATCCGGTGGAGGAGAAGTCCAACGCCGGGAGCGGTGACGGCAACGACCGGATCCTCGGTGGCGCGGCCATCGACACTGTGTCGGCCGGTGGTGCCGACGACCTGGCAGAGCTTGCTGGGGGCAACGACCTGGTCTGCGGCCAGGAAGGTAAGGATACCTTGCGGGGCGGCGGTGATGCCGACCAGCTGTGGGGCGGCTCGGATGCCGACCTCCTGTACGGCGACGCCGGGGCCGACCAGGTCTTCGGAAACACCGGCAACGACACCGAGTACGGCGGGCTCGACGCCGATGTTGTCGAGGGCAACAACGGCAAGGACTGGATCACCGGCGGCAACGGCAACGACGTGCTGTACGGCGGAACCCGGGCAGCCGGACGGACCGACACCGGCGACGACGACCTGTACGGCGACCTCGGCAACGACCGGCTCATCGGCGACAACGGTACGGTCGGAGCGCTCGCCGTACCGCTGGATCTCGACGGGGAGACGCCGGCCGCGGGGACGGGGGACCGGATCCACGGTGGTGACGGCGACGACACGGCGTACGGCGGTCTCGGTGATGACATCGTGAACGGCAACGGCGACAACGATCACTTGGAAGGCAACAACGCTTCCGATGTGGTGCATGGCAACGCTGGTGAGGACGCGATCGCGGGTGGCTCGTTCGAGCAGGCCGCGGCCGGTGTCGGACGCCCGGATGAGGGCGACCTGCTGTTCGGTGATGACGGACCTGACCTGCTGACCGGTGACAACGCGGTACTTGCGCTGACCACTGACCCGGCGGCGACGACTCCGGTCACTCGGCAGCGTGGGTTCGCACTGGGCCACGTGGTGACTCTGCTCGACCTCGGGCTGACTCCGGCGGCCAACACCTCCGGAAACGACCAGATGTCGGGTGGCGGCGGCCAGGACGTGCTCTACGGCCAGGGCGGTGCCGACCGGGCCAAGGGCGACGGTGAGGACGACTACGTCGAGGGCGGCCAGGCGAGCGACTGGATCGAGGGTGATCTGGCTGATGACGACCTGGTCGGCGGTAGCTCGACACCACTGGCTGGCGCGACCGGTCAGCCGGACACGGCGGATGCCGTCTTCGGCGGTCCGGGCGACGACGTGGTGACCGGTGACAACGCCGCCGTACTGCGGCCTGCTGCCGGCCAGACGCCGACGCGGGTGACCATCCGACTCGGTTCCACACCCGGTACGCCGATGGCGACCCGGATCGTGAACCGGCTCGACCTGTTGGCGCTGCCGCCGGCTGACCGGTTCGGTGCGGACCGCCTCTCCGGTGGAGACGGTGTGGACGTGGTGTACGGCCAGGACGGTGGTGACTTCGTCTCTGGTGGCGCACGGGCGGACTACGTCGAGGGCAACGGCGGTGCGGACGTTCTGCGGGGCGATCTGTCGCTGGCCGGGGACTCGCCGTTCACAACTGTCCAGCCGCTCGCTGACCCAGGCTGGCCGGGTACTGCGAGTGGGGCGGCGCTTCTGGAGGGCGCGCTGGCACCTGACGGTCAGGACGACCTGATCGGTGGCAGCTCGGCCAAGGGCTTCCGGGACACCGGGGACACGATCGAGGCCGATGGCGCGGACGACGTCGTACTGGGTGACAACGGCTCACTGATCCGCACTGTCACCGGCACAACCGAGCGTGTCTACGCGGACCGGTACCCGAACGGGACTCCGCCGGCAGACGCGACCGTGGCCCGGACACACGATCCGGACCTGAGTGAACCGAGCACGCGGTTCTGTACCGAGGCACAGGCGACTTGTGAGGTCGCAGGAGCCTTCGGAAACGACACCCTGTACGGCGAGGCCGGTGACGACGGTGTCTGGGGCCAGGACGGAAACGACACCATCTTCGGCGGCGCAGACAACGACGACCTGTACGGCGAGCTCGGCGACGACACCGTGTTCGGTGAAGCCGGCGAGGACGCGATCCTGGGCGACCGGGGTGGCGTGGTGAACCAGTACCTCGACACCGGCGACAGCCCGGCGCAGTTCACCTTCACGATGACCTCGCCGCCCGCTGAGACCTACGTCGGCTTCCGGCGCGCGTCGTACGACCGCAGGGTCGATCTCGAGCACGACGTCGACGGCGACCAGTGGATCGGCGCCTCGACCGCTGCGGAGATGCCGCATGACGGCATCACCGTGGGTGGCCGGGACAAGCTCCGCGGTGGCTCCGGTGCGGACAACATCCACGCCGGGTACGGCGACGACCTCGCCAACGGGGACGCCGGCGGCGACCAGGTGTTCGGTGCCGACGGTGAGGACGTGCTGTGGGGCGGAAAGGGCTGTGACCCGGTCCTCGACGCTGCGACGCCGGACTGCCAGAAGAACGGTGCGTTCGATCCGGATGCTCGTGGGACAAACGACCGGTTCATCGACCACGTCTTCGGTGGGGTCGGTGAGTCGGATGTCGCGAAGCAGGACGTCGTGGGGTCGGACGTGCTCGACTTCAACCCGCGCGGTGCCTTCCCGGGCAACTGCGCACCGGGCGACTGGCCGGTCACGACCAACAACGTCACGGTCGACCCATGCCAGTGGTTCCAGCTGACCGGCAAGGACGACGACACGGCCGACCCGGCATCTCTGGTGAACAACAGCCACCACCAGGGCACGGACTGGATCTACGGCGGCTGGGACCGCGATGTGATGCAAGCTGACGTGGCAGAGAACGGGCCGAACCCGGGCGACCGGCTGATCGACTGGAACGGCGCCTTCAACCTGTACACGCACTGCAACGCGGCCTACGGCGGCTTCAACGACATCCGGCAGCACTCCCCGGCGATGAAGGACTACCTGAACCTGCTGGCCTGGGGCTCGGGCGCCGGACGTGCCACCACCGACGTGACCACCGCCGGTACGTCGGCCTACCGGGAACTGGCCTTTGCCTACAACCCCGACTACAACGAGCACGCCGTCGGCCCGGCCTATCCGGGCACTCCGGGGCACTTCGACGACCCGGTCGCCTGCGCCGACTGATCTCACCGAGTGAATAGTTGGCGCAAATGCCCCCCGGCATGCATGGTCGGGGGGCTGAGGTGGCTACTGTCTTCTGGTGCAGAAATGGCCAGGTCGTCCTTATCCCCTCGGAGCCACGTACGACGGCTCCGGGACCAACTTCGCGGTGTTTTCGGAGGTGGCTGAACGAGTTGATCTGGCCCTCATCGGTGACGACGGGACCGAGCAGCTGGTGCAGCTGACCGAGGTGGACGGGTTCGTGCACCACGCCTACCTACCGTCGGTGCAGCCGGGGCAGCGGTACGGGTTCCGGGTGCACGGGCCGTTCAACCCCGCCGAGGGGCACCGGTGCAACGCGTCCAAGCTGCTGCTGGACCCGTACGCGAAGGCGATCGACGGGCAGGTCGACGGCGACGAGTCGCTGTTCAGCTACCGCTTCGGCAACCCCGGTGAGCTGAACACGATGGACAACCGGGAGCACACGATGCTCTCGGTCGTCACCAACCCGTTCTTCGACTGGGGCAACGACCGCCCGCCGGACCACGCGTACCACGAGACGGTGATCTACGAGGCGCACGTCAAGGGCCTGACCAAGACGCACCCGGGGCTGCCGGAGGAGATCCGCGGCACGTACGCCGGGATCGGGCACCCGGCGATCATCGATCACCTCAAGCAGCTCGGGGTGACCGCGATCGAGCTGATGCCGGTGCACCAGTTCGCGCAGGACGGCCACCTGCAGGAGCGCAACCTCACGAACTACTGGGGTTACAACACGATCGGCTTCTTCGCCCCGCACAACGCCTACTCGTCGCTGGGCACGCGCGGTCAGCAGGTGACCGAGTTCAAGACCATGGTGCAGGCGCTGCACGAGGCCGATATCGAGGTGATCCTCGACGTCGTCTACAACCACACCGCCGAGGGGAACGAGTTCGGCCCGACGCTGTCGTTCAAGGGCATCGACAACGCGGCGTACTACCGGCTGGTGGACTCGGACAAGTCGCACTACTACGACACCACCGGGACCGGGAACAGCCTGCTGATGCGGCACCCGCACGTCCTGCAGCTGATCATGGACTCGCTGCGCTACTGGGTGACCGAGATGCACGTGGACGGGTTCCGGTTCGACCTCGCGTCGACGCTGGCCCGTCAGTTCCACGAAGTGGATCGGCTGTCGGCCTTCTTCGACCTGGTCCAGCAGGACCCGGTGGTCAGCCAGGTGAAGCTGATCGCCGAGCCGTGGGACGTTGGCGACGGCGGCTACCAGGTGGGCAACTTCCCGCCGCTGTGGACCGAGTGGAACGGTAAGTACCGCGACACGGTCCGGGACTTCTGGCGTGGCGAGAAGTACACGCTGGCCGAGTTCGGATCCCGGCTGACCGGTTCGTCGGACCTCTACCGCGACGACAGCCGGCGGCCGCTGGCGAGTATCAACTTTGTCACCGCGCACGACGGCTTCACGCTGCGGGATCTCGTCTCCTACAACGAGAAACACAACGAGGCGAACGGCGAAGGCGGCAAGGACGGCGAGAGCCACAACCGCTCCTGGAACTGTGGTGTGGAGGGTCCGACCGACGACGCGGCAGTGCGCAAGCTGCGGGCCAAGCAGCAGCGCAACTTCCTGGCCACGCTGCTGATCTCGCAGGGCGTGCCGATGCTGGCGCACGGCGACGAGCTGGGCCGGTCGCAGTCGGGAAACAACAACGTTTACTGCCAGGACAACGAACTCGCCTGGGTGAACTGGGATCTCGACGAGGAGCAGAAGGACCTGCTGGAGTTCACCGGCGAGCTGGTCAAGCTGCGTAACGAGCATCCGGTCTTCCGGCGCCGCCGGTTCTTCCACGGCGACCAGGGGGTCGACGGGCTGGGCGACCTGGTCTGGTTCACCCCGGACGGCAAGGAGATGCAGGATGGCGACTGGAGCCGCGACGACGCTCGTGCGGTGGCCGTCTTTCTCAACGGGGACGCGATCTCCGAGCCGGATCCGCGCGGTGAGCCGGTGGTTGACGACTCGTTCCTGATCCTGCTGAACAGCAACCACGAGGCCGAGGACTTCCTGCTCCCAGGCGCCGAGTTCGGCGAGTCGTGGTCGGTGGTGGTGGACACCGTCCGCCCGACCGGCAGGACCGAGGAGGGCGAGCACGCAGCGGGCAGCACGATCCAGATCGAGAACCACGGCATGCTGGTGCTGACCCGGCCACGGCGGACCGCGGGATGAGTCGGCTGTGTTGTATTCGATGATGGCGCAGGCGACGTACAGGCTGCAGTTGCGCGCCGAGTTCGGGTTCGAGGACGCGGCTGCGATCGTCCCGTACCTGTACGGCCTCGGGATCTCTCACACCTACCTGTCCCCGATTCTCCAGGCAGCGCCTGGATCCACTCATGGGTACGACGTTGTGGATCACAGCCGGTTGTCGGAGCCGATGGGGGGTCGCCCGGCCTTCGAACGGCTCTCGGCGCGGCTGGCTGAGCATCGGATGGGTGCGATCGCGGACGTGGTGCCGAACCACGTCGCCGTACCGACACCGGCTCGGCTGAACAAGGCGCTGTGGTCGGTGCTGCGGGACGGGCCGGGATCGCCGTACGCCGAATGGTTCGACGTCGACTGGGGTTCGGGGAACCAGCCGCTGCTGATGGCGGTTCTGGGGCAGCGGCTGGGCAAGGTGCTGGCTGACGGCGAGCTGTCGGTGGATGGCGACGTACTGCGGTATTACGAGCACGAGTACCCGCTGCGGCCCGGTACTGAGGGGCTGCCGATCGCGGAGCTGGTGACTGAGCAGTGGTACCGGCTGGCGCACTGGCGGGTCGCTGACGAGGAGCTGAACTACCGGCGCTTCTTCGACGTGGACACGCTCGCTGCGGTGCGGGTGGAGACGCAGGAGGTTTTCGAAGCCACACACGCCTTGCTGTTCGAGCTTTTGCAGGCAGGGAAGCTGAACGGCTTCCGCATCGACCACCCGGACGGTCTGGCCGATCCACGCGGCTATCTGCGTCGGCTGGCCGAGCGGACCGGCGGTGCGTGGGTTGTGGTGGAGAAGATCCTCGAGGGCGACGAGGAGCTGCCCCACGACTGGCCCTGCGCTGGTACGACGGGCTATGACGCGCTGCTGCGGGTTGGTGGGCTCTTCGTCGACCCTGCTGGCGCAGCGCCCCTTGCTGCGTTGCACTCTGAGCTGACTGGCCAGCCGGCTGACTTCGGTCCGCTGGTGGTGGAGGCGAAGCGAGAGATCGTCAAACACGGCCAGTACGCCGAGGTGCACCGGCTGGTCGAGTTGCTGGCTCGCATCTGTCAGGACGACGTGAGGCTGCGTGACCACACCAGGCGGGCGTTCCACGAGGTCGTAGCCGAGCTGCTGGTTCACTTCGACATCTACCGCGCGTACGTCGTACCGGGGGAGCAGCCAGCTCCGACAGCCGTGCGGGCGCTGGAACGTGCTGCGGGCAGAGCGCGTGAGCACCTGGACGAGGACCGGCAGGAGACGCTGGACGTCGTACTGGACCTGCTGCTGGGCCGGGAGACGGGTACTGCGAGCCGGATCGACGAGCATGCGCGGCACGAGCTGATCGTGCGGTTCCAGCAGACCTGTGGGCCGGTGATGGCCAAGGGGGTTGAGGACACCGCGTTCTACCGGTGGTTCCGGCTCTCCTCGCTCAACGAGGTCGGTGGGGATCCGGAGCACTTCGGGGTGACGCCGGAGGAGTTCCACGCGTTCTCCGCGCAGCTGAACCGGCGGTGGCCGCGGACGATGACCACGCTTTCCACTCATGACACCAAGCGCTCTGAGGACGTGCGGGCGCGGCTCGGCGTACTGTCCGAGCAGCCGGCCGCGTGGGCAGAGGCCGTGCGCGAGTGGCGGCGGTTGTCTGAGGACCACCGGAGTCCGCTGCTCGACGGGAGCACGGAGTACCTGTTCTGGCAGACGCTGTTCGGCACCTGGGGTGACGGGCCGATCGCTGAGGACCGCATGCAGGCCTACCTGCTGAAGGCGATCCGCGAGGCCAAACGGCACACCACCTGGACCGAGACCGACGAAGAGTACGAGCAGGCCGTTGCTGCCTTCGTGACTGCGGTGCTGGCCGACACTGCCGTGCTTGAGGCGGTACGGCGGTTTGTGGGGAAGCAGACCGAGTTCGTGCGGGCGGCGACGCTCGGCCAGAAGCTCGTGCAGTTGACGATGCCCGGCGTACCGGATGTGTACCAGGGGACGGAGCTGGTGGACCTGTCGCTGGTGGATCCGGATAACCGGCGTGCGGTCGACTACTCGGACCGGGGTGAGCGGTTGCGTCGGTTGGATGAGGGCGCGCGGCCGGACGACCTGTCCGACGAGAAGCTGCTGGTGACCGCCCGGGCGCTGCGGCTGCGGCGGCAGTACCCGGAGGCGTTTGCCGGGGGTTACACCCCACTGCCCACGTCGAACGGGCATGCGGTGGCGTTTGCGCGTGGTGATGCGGTCATCACGATCGCTACCCGTCTGCCGGCCGCTCTGCATCGGCTGGGTGGCTGGGGCGACAGCACCGTCGTACTGCCGAGTGGTGAGTGGAAGAACGTGTTGACCGGCCGGGGCGTGGGTAGTGGAGCTGCTCGGATTCAGGAGCTGCTGGAGGACCTCCCGGTGGCACTGCTCGTGAGGAGCTGAGCACTTGCACACCTTCAGCGTCTGGGCGCCGTCGGCGTCGTCCGTCGAGCTGGTGCTGCGCGACGGCGTACTGCCGATGCACTCGGGTGCTGACGGGTGGTGGTCGCGGGACGTGGTCGAAGCGCACCATGGCACCGACTACGCGTTCGCTCTCGACGGTGGTGAGCCGCTGCCGGATCCACGTAGTCCTTGGCAGCCTGACGGTGTCCATGGCTTCAGCCGCGTCTTCGACTTGGGGCGGTTCCGCTGGACCGACGGTGAGTGGACCGGGCGTGATGTGCGCGGGGCGGTCTTCTACGAGCTGCACATCGGGACGTTTACTCCCGAGGGCACTCTGGCTGCGACTACGGATCACCTGGACTACCTGGTGCTGCTGGGGGTTGAGGTCGTCTCGCTGATGCCAGTGGCCGCGTTCCCTGGTCGCCACGGCTGGGGGTATGACGGTGTCGACCTGTACGCCGTTCACGAACCGTACGGTGGTCCGGAAGCCCTGCAGGCGTTCGTGAATCGGTGTCATGAGGTTGGGCTGGCTGTCTGTCTTGACGTCGTCTACAACCACCTGGGGCCGAGCGGGAACTACCTGGGCTCGTTCGGCCCGTACTTCACCGATCGCCACACCACTCCGTGGGGACCGGCGGTCAACCTGGACGACACCGGTAGCACCGAAGTACGCCGGTTTATCTGCGACAACGCGCTGCGGTGGTTTCGGTCGTTCCACATCGACGCTCTGCGGCTGGACGCCGTACACGCGTTGCTCGATGAGAGTCCTACGCACCTGCTGGCGCAGCTGTCTTTGGAAACCGCTCTTTTAGCTGAAGAGCTCGGCCGGCCGCTCGGACTGGTCGCTGAGTCCGACCTGAACGACCCTGCCATGGTTGAGCCGGTCGCCGAGGGCGGTCTGGGGATGACTGCGCAGTGGAACGACGACTTCCACCATGCACTCCACACGCTGCTGACTGGTGAGAGCGCCGGGTACTACGGCGACTTCGCCTCGGCTGGGGTGTTCGCGAAGGTGCTGACCCAGGTGTTCCTGCATGACGGTGCCTACTCGACGTTCCGCGGGAAGGACTGGGGTCGGCCGGTCGATCCTTTGACGCATCGGGGTGGTCAGTTCCTCGCATATACGTCCGACCACGATCAGATCGGCAACCGGGCGCTCGGGGATCGGCCTGCGCTGACGCCCGGGCAGTATGCGATCGGGGCGGCGCTGGTGATCACTTCGCCGTACACGCCGATGTTGTTCATGGGTGAGGAGTGGGGTGCGTCGACGCCGTGGCGCTACTTCACCGACCACGACGAGCCCGCCCTGGCCGAGGCGGTGCGGACCGGTCGGCGCCAGGAGTTCGCCGCCTTCGGCTGGGACGCTTCGGAGATCCCGGACCCGCAGGATCCCGCCACCTGGCGCAGCTCGGTGCTGAACTGGTCCGAGGTCGACGAGTCCCCCCATCGCGAGCTGCTCGCCTGGTACCGCGACCTCCTGGCCCTGCGCGCCCGCACCCCCGAACTGCTCGCCGATAACCTCGACTCAGTAACCGTCACCGAAGGCCCAGGCTGGCTAGTGGTCCACCGCACCAACCTGCGAATCGCAGTCAACCTCGCCAACACCCCCACCGAGGTCCCCC
>NZ_SMKA01000176.1 GCF_004348455.1 Kribbella albertanoniae | reverse complement strand
CCCCGCCACCCAAGCCGCAGTAACCCTCCTCACCGCCCTCTACTCGAGTTAGCCCACCGCCCCGAACCGCCCAGTTGCCCCGGCTGGCTGTGCGGAAAATGAGGGGATCTCCGCTCAATGTGCTGGTTCTCCCCTCAAAAAATGAGCAGAGAAGGGTCAACCTGAACGGAGATCCCCTCAAATTGCCGTCGGGGGCCGGCCGGATCCGAGCGCACGCCCCCAACGGGACCGGGATACCGCAGAGGCCCGCGTTGACGGCGGCGGTCAGTTGAAGAAGGTGGTGATGGTGCGGCGGTCGGTGGGTTTCCAGAGGATGGTGCGGAGGCGGTCGATGCCGCCGACGGGCCAGCGGTCGGCGATGGCGCGGACGGCTGGGTCGGTGATCGCGGCGGAGAGGGCACCGGGGAAGTCGCCCCAGACGACCTTGAAGGGTCTCCCCCACATCTGCTCGATGCCGAGCTCGACCGGGGCGGTGATGCCGAGCCGGTTGTGCAGAGCGGCGACCGCCTCGTAGGCAGCCAGCAACGCCTTCTCCCGGTCTTGCCAGTCGGCTGCGCGGAGCACGGCGTACAGGATCGGTTCCAGTTCGGGCCCGCAGGAGAGCTGGGCGAACGCCGTACCGAACCACTTCGAGTACGGCGCGTACTGCCGCTCCATCAGGAAACACAGCCGCATCAGGTCCTCGACGAGCTGTGAGCCGATCAGGGCCGACCCGAGTTCGTCACCGACGTGACCTGCCCGGCCGACCAGATTCATCTCGGGATGAACGCGCCACCAGGCCGCGATCATCAAATACCGCCAAACGTCATCGGGGTAATACGCCAACCGGTCCCGCACATCCTGCAGCCCGAGGTCGTCGTGAAATACCGCACCCGCAGTCAGCATCCGCAACGACTGCTCGGGCAGCGTGAACCAGTCCGCGACACGCACCCCCGCCGACGGATCGAACCCGAGCTGCTGGGTGAAGAATCCACTCAGCGTGTGCACCTCGACCAGCGTCTTCCGGCCGAGGAACTCCCCCGGCACATCCGGCGCTAAGAACGCAGGATCCTCGACGAACAGCACGACCCGCGCCTCGCAGTTGTGATCGGCCGACATCTCGTCGTCGAACCCGAGCACCTCCGAGCCCCGCCCGATCAGCGCCGCACTGTGCGGAACGGTCAGCTGCGGACCCACCACCTCGACGTAGAACCGCCGGCACAACTCGATCCCCGGAATTGTCATGCCGACGAAGATCGCATGCCCGGCCCAACAAATTCAACAGAAATCAGAAAATGGCGCGGAATTCATCCGCGCCATTTGCCGATTCATATTCTACCGGCAATTCCGGTTATTTGTCAGTAGCCGAGGGCCGTTCGGTACGCGTCGTTCGCCCGATCGGCCGCTTCCTGCAGACCGGCCGCGGCCGGCCCGGCACCGAGGATCTCGCGCGAGCTGGCCGGTACGACGTTCCGCGCCGCGACCTCGCCGAAGACCGCCCGAAGCGCCTCGGCGGTTCCGCCCTGCGCCCCGAGTCCCGGAGCCAGCAGCGGACCGCGGATGTCCAGGTCCTCATCGGTCCGCGAGATCGTCGCGCCGACAACCGCGCCGAAGGAACCGAAGGACGCGCCATCCGCATCGTTCAGCGACCGCAGCCCATCCAGTACGGCGCCCGCGACCGTCGGACCTGCAACAGTCCGCGCGGACTGGAACTGCGGCCCCTCCGGGTTCGAGGTGAGCGCCAGCACGAACAGCCCGGCCCCCGCGGCCCGCGCCTCGTCGATCGCCGGTTGCAGCGAGCCGAATCCGAGATACGGGCTGACCGTCAGCGCGTCACACGCCAGCGGCCCCTTCTCAGCCAGGTACGCCGACGCGTAGCCGGCCATCGTCGTACCGATGTCACCGCGCTTCGCGTCGATGATCACCAGCGCACCGGCCTCACGCAGCCGGATCGTGGCCTGCTCCAGTACGGCGACGCCCGCCGAACCGAAGCGCTCGAAGAACGCGGACTGCGGCTTGAACACGCCGACCCGATCGCCGAGCGCATCCACCACGCCGTACGTGAAGGACGCGAGTCCCTCAGCGGTGTCGGGCAGGCCCCACTGGTCCAGCAGGTGCTGGTGCGGGTCGATGCCGACACACAGCGGACCGCGCGCATCCATCGCCGCACGGAGGCGGGCACCGAAGGGTTCGTTCCTCATGACAGCCTCCTATTGATGCGCCGGATCAGGCCGGGCCCGCGATAAATCAAGCCGGAGTACACCTGCACCAGGCTGGCCCCGGCATCCAGCAGCCGCTGAGCGTCGGAGGGCTCGAGAATGCCGCCGACCCCGATGATCGGCAGCGCTCCCCCAGTCTCCGCATGAATGTGCGCGACCGTCTTGGCCGCAAGCTCGGTCAGTGGCCGCCCGGACAGCCCACCGGCCTCCGAAGCCAGCGGGTGCGACTCGACACCCGGCCGACCGATCGTGGTGTTCGTAGCGATGATGCCCGCGACACCGACGTCCGTGCACACCTGCAGCAGCTCGTCGATCGCCGTCGGAGTGAGGTCGGGTGCGATCTTCACCAGGACCGGCTTGCCAGTTCCCTTGCCTAGGGCAACCGCTTCAGCCTGCAGAGCACTGAGCAGTTCGCGAAGCTGCCCGGAGTCCTGGAGAGAACGCAGCCCCGGCGTATTCGGCGATGACACGTTGACCGCGAAGTAGTCGCCGTACTGGTAGAGCCGACGCAGCGACATCACATAGTCGTCGACGGCCTTGTCCAGCGGCGTCACCTTCGACTTGCCGATCGAGACACCGAGCGGATACCCGAGCGGCCCGGTCTTCTCCAGCCGCTCGGCCAGTGCCGCCGAGCCGAGGTTGTTGAACCCCATCCGGTTGATCACCGCCTCGTCCTCGACGAGCCGGAACAACCGCGGCTTCTCGTTCCCCGGCTGCGGCACCGCGGTCACCGTACCGACCTCGACGAACCCGAACCCCAAAGAACGCCAGGCCGGCAACGCCATCCCGTTCTTGTCCATCCCCGCGGCCAGCCCGACCGGCCCCGGGAAACGGATCCCGAAGACCGTCCGCGCCGCACCCGCCGGGATCGCCCCGAAAGTCCGTGAGAGAGCGCTCACTGCGCCGGGAACGCGCCCCAGCCGACGCAACCCGTGCAGCGTCTGCTCATGCGCGATCTCAGCGTCGCCCTTACCCAGCCGATAAAGGACGGGCCGGACAACCCGCCTATACACCGAGGATCCTCGGCACCCAGTCCTGCAGAGATCGCACGCCGATCCCGCCGCTCTGCTGGGCCTCGATCCCCTGTACGGCGGCCGCCAGCCCCTGCACCGTCGTAATACAAGGGATGTTGCGGGCAACGGCTGCCGACCGGATCTCGTAGCCGTCCAGCCGCGGCGATCCACCCTGAGTGATCCCGATCGGCGTGTTGACGATCAGGTTGAGCTCACCGTCCTGGACCATCTGCACGATCGTCGGCTCACCGTTCGGGCCCGGACCCTGGCTGCTCTTGCGAACAGTCACCGCCTCGACCCCGTTACGCCGCAGCACGTCCGCCGTACCTTCGGTCGCGTAGATCTGGAAGCCCAGATCGGCCAGCCGCTTGACCGGGAAGATCATGTGCCGCTTGTCCCGGTTCGCCACCGACACGAACACCTTGCCGGATCCCGGCAGCGGCTGCGACGCCCCGGCCTGGGACTTCGCGAACGCGATCCCGAAGGTGTCGTCGAAGCCCATCACCTCACCGGTCGAGCGCATCTCCGGCCCGAGCACCGTGTCCACGGACCGGCCGTCGATGGTCCGGAACCGGTTGAACGGCATTACGGCTTCCTTCACCGCGATAGGTGCGTTCGGCGGCAGCGTGCCACCGTCGCCCTTAGCCGGCAGCATCCCCTCGGCACGCAGTTCGGCGATCGTTGCACCGAGCATCACCCGAGCCGCGGCCTTGGCCAGCGGTGTGGCCGTTGCCTTCGACACGAACGGCACCGTCCGCGAGGCCCGTGGGTTCGCCTCCAGCACGTAGAGGACATCCCCGGCCAGCGCGTACTGCACGTTCAGCAGACCCTGTACGCCGACGCCGCGCGCGATCGCCTCGGTCGACTGCCGGATCTTCTCGATATCGGCGTTCCCGAGCGTGATCGGCGGCAGCGCGCAGGACGAGTCGCCCGAGTGCACCCCGGCCTCCTCGATGTGCTCCATCACGCCGCCCAGGAACAACTCGTTCCCGTCGAAGAGCCCGTCCACGTCGATCTCGACCGCGTCGTCGAGGAAGCGGTCGATCAGTACCGGGTGCTCGAAGGCATCGCCACCACCGAGCCGCTCCAGCGCGGCCGAAAGCTCGTCGGCGCTGTAGACGATCTCCATCCCGCGCCCACCGAGCACGTACGACGGCCGGACCAGCACCGGGAACCCGATCTCCTCGGCCACGCCATGTGCCTCGGCCGGCGACAACGCCGTACCGTGCTTTGGCGCCGGCAACCCCGCATCCGCGAGGACCTTGCCGAACGCACCCCGCTCCTCCGCCAGGTGGATCGCAGCCGGAGACGTACCAACGATCGGTACGCCGGCATCCGCGAGCCGCTGGGCCAGCCCGAGCGGGGTCTGGCCACCCAGCTGCACGATCACTCCGGCGACCGGGCCTGCCTGCATCTCGGCGTACACGATTTCGAGGACGTCCTCGCAGGTGAGCGGCTCGAAGTAGAGCCGGTCGGAGGTGTCGTAGTCGGTCGAGACCGTCTCCGGGTTGCAGTTGACCATGATCGTGCAGTAGCCCGCGTCGCGCAGTGCCATCGACGCGTGCACACACGAGTAGTCGAACTCGATGCCCTGCCCGATCCGGTTCGGTCCAGAGCCGAGGATCAGCACGGCCGGGGTTTCCCGCGGCGCCACTTCGCTCTCCTCGTCGTACGACGAGTAGTGGTACGGCGTCGTGGCCGCGAACTCGGCCGCACACGTGTCGACCGTCTTGTAGACCGGCCGGATCCCGAGCGCCTGCCGCACGCCGCGGACCACGTCCTCGGTCAACGAGCGGATCTCGGCCAGCTGCAGATCCGAGAACCCATGGCGCTTGGCCAACCGGAGAATCTCCGGCGTGAGCCGCGGAGCCGCAGCAACCTGGAGAGCGGTCTCGTGGATCAGGTACATCTGATCCACGAACCACGGGTCGATGCGCGTGTTCTCGAAGATCTGCTCCGGTGTCGCGCCGGCCCGGATCGCGTCCATGATGATCCGCAACCGGCCGTCCTGCGGTGTTTTGATTGCCTCCAGCAACGACTCCAGGTCGGTCGAAGGATCGCCGGCCCAGGAGAACCTGGCCTCCGGCTTCTCCAGCGACCGCAGCGCCTTCTGCAGCGCCTCGGTGTAGTTGCGGCCGATCGCCATCGCCTCGCCGACGCTCTTCATGTGCGTGGTCAGCGTGGCGTCCGCGGCCGGGAACTTCTCGAACGCGAACCGCGGCACCTTCACCACCACGTAGTCGAGCACCGGCTCGAAGCTGGCCGGGGTCTGCTGGGTGATGTCGTTCGGGATCTCGTCGAGGGTGTAGCCGATGGCCACCTTCGCGGCGATCTTCGCGATCGGGAAGCCGGTCGCCTTCGACGCCAGCGCGGACGAGCGGGAGACCCGCGGGTTCATCTCGATCACGATCAGCCGGCCGTCGACCGGGTTCACCGCGAACTGGATGTTGCAGCCGCCGGTGTCGACGCCGACCTCGCGGATGATGCCGATCGAGAGGTCCCGCATCACCTGGTACTCGCGATCCGTCAGCGTCATCGCCGGCGCGACCGTGACCGAGTCACCGGTGTGGATGCCCATCGGGTCGACGTTCTCGATCGAGCAGATGATCACGACGTTGTCGGCCTTGTCGCGCATCACCTCCAGCTCGTACTCCTTCCACCCGAGGATCGATTCCTCGATCAGCACCTCGGTGGTCGGCGAAGCGTGCAGACCGGCCCCGGCGATCCGGCGCAGGTCGGTCTCGTCGTACGCCATCCCGGAGCCGACGCCGCCCATCGTGAACGAGGGACGCACCACCAGCGGGTAGCCCAGTTCGTCGGCCGCGCCCATCACGTCGTCGAGTGTGTGGCAGATGACGGAGCGGGCGGTCTCGGCGCCGAGCTTCTCGACGATCTGCTTGAACGACTCACGGTTCTCGCCGCGCTGGATCGCGTCGACCGAGGCGCCGATCAGCTCGACGCCGTACTTCTCCAGTACGCCGCTGTCGTGCAGCGCGATCGCCGCGTTCAGCGCGGTCTGGCCGCCGAGGGTGGCGAGCAGCGCGTTCGGGCGCTCCTTCTCGATCACCTTCTCGACGTACTCCGGAGTGATCGGCTCGATGTAGGTCGCGTCGGCGAACTCCGGGTCGGTCATGATCGTGGCCGGGTTGGAGTTCACCAGGATGACCCGGAACCCCTCCTCCCGCAGCACCCGGCAGGCCTGCGTACCGGAGTAGTCGAACTCGCAGGCCTGACCGATCACGATCGGGCCGGAGCCGATGACGAGCACCGACTCGATATCTGTACGACGTGGCATCAGGCCCGCCCCTCCATCAGCTCAATGAAGCGGTCGAACAGGTACGCCGAATCATGCGGCCCTGCTGCGGCTTCGGGGTGGTACTGCACAGAGAACGCGAGCACCCGGCCGTCATGACCGGTGAGCTTGAGTCCTTCGACGACGTTGTCGTTCAGCGAAACGTGACTGACCTCGGCCAGCCCGTACGGCGTCTCGATCGTTCCTTCGAGCGGAGCATCGACAGCGAACCCGTGGTTCTGCGCCGTGATCTCGACCTTCCCGGTAGCCCGATCAAGCACCGGCTGGTTGATCCCGCGATGCCCGTACTTGAGCTTGAAGGTCCCCAGCCCGAGCGCCCGCCCGAACACCTGGTTGCCGAAGCAGATCCCGAAGTACGGCTTGCCGCGCTGCAGCAGTTCCTTCAGCAGCGTCGTCGGGTGCTCGGTGGTCTCCGGGTCGCCCGGGCCGTTGCTCATGAAGATGCCGTCCGGGTTCACCGCCAGCACCTCCTCGAGCGTCGCGGTGGCCGGCAGCACGTGCACCTCGATGCCACGCTCGGCCATCCGCTTCGGCGTCATCGCCTTGATCCCGAGGTCGAGGGCGACCACGGTGAACCGCTTCTCCCCCTCGGCAGGCACGACGTACGCATCCGCTGTCGTGACCTGCGACGCCAGGTCGGAGCCGGCCATCGCCGGCTGCTCGAGCACCTTCGTCAGCAGCTCGGCCGGGTCGAGAACCGAGGTGGAGATCCCGGCCCGCATCGCGCCGCGTTCGCGCAGATGCCGGGTCAGGGCGCGGGTGTCGATCCCCGAGATCCCGACGATGCCCTGCGACTTCAGCTGGTCGTCGAGCGACCGGGTGGCGCGCCAGTTCGACGGGACGCGGGCAGGGTCGCGGACGACGTACCCGGCGACCCAGATCTTGTTCGACTCGTCGTCCTCGTCGTTCACCCCGGTGTTGCCGATGTGCGGCGCGGTCTGGGTGACGATCTGACGGTGGTAGGAGGGGTCGGTCAGCGTCTCCTGGTAGCCGGTCATCCCGGTGGTGAACACCGCCTCGCCGAAGGTCTCGCCAGTGGCCCCGTACGACGTACCGGCGAACGACCGGCCGTCTTCCAGGACGAGCAATGCGGGCTGCGAGCTCATTGTGCGTCGGCTCCGATCAAAGTCGCGATGGATGCGGTCAGGGGTTCCGTGTCGGCCTTGCGGCGGGGCCGGAAGCCGGTGTCCAGCTCCCGCCCGTCGTGGCTCCAGGTGACCACCACCAGGCCGGACTTCTCCGCGGTCACCTTGCCGGCGATGCCACGGTCGGTCCGGACGGCGGTCAGGTGGTCCGCGGGGATGAAGACATCCGCCGCGCCCTGACGGTGGAAGATCAGGCCGGCCTCGATGACGGCCAGGTCCGCGGTACTGCGGACGCCCAGTTCGTGCACGGCGATCCGGTCCATCCAGTCACCGGCCGACGTGGTGGCGACGTACACGCCTTCCACGCCGCGGGTCTTGTCCGCGGGCACCTCGGGCAGCGGTGCCAGCTCGGACTGCCGGGCCTGGCGGTTCCGCCAGCCCCGGTACATGCCGAAGTACGCCGCGGCGATCACCACGAGCGTGCCGGCAATGCCTAGGAAAGCCTTCACTTCGCTTGTCCGTTCAGAACGGTCGGGGTGCCGCGGAGGAACGTCGCGACCACCTTGCCCGGCAGCGTCATCCCGTCGAACGGCGTGTTCCGCGACAGCGACGCGGACTCGGCCGACTTGATCACGCGCTGCGCAGCCGGATCGACCAGTACGACGTTCGCCGGCGCACCGGCCACCAGCGGCTGCCCGTGGTCGCCGATCTGGCCGATCGCGGCCGGGCGGTAGCTCATCCGGTCGGCGACCTCGGCCCAGGTCAACAGCTTGGTGTCGACCATCGCGTGCTGGACCACCGAGAGCGCGGTCTCCAGGCCGAGCATGCCGAACGCGGCCGCGCTCCACTCACAGTCCTTGTCCTCGACCGGGTGCGGCGCGTGGTCGGTGGCGACGATGTCGATGGTGCCGTCGGCCAGGCCCTCGCGGACCGCCTCGACATCCTCCTTGGTCCGCAGCGGCGGGTTCACCTTGAAGACCGGGTTGTAGGAGCTGGCCAGGTCCTCGGTCAGCAGCAGGTGGTGCGGCGTGACCTCGGCGGTCACCTCCAGCCCGCGCTTCTTCGCGGCCCGGACGATGTCGACCGAACCCTTGGTGGACAGGTGGCAGATGTGCAGCTTGGAACCGACGTGGTGGTTGAGCAGGATGTCGCGGGCGATGATCGCCTCTTCGGCGACACTCGGCCAGCCGGTCAGTCCGAGCACGCCGGACAGCGCACCCTCGTTCATCTGCGCGCCCTTGGTCAGCCGCGGCTCCTGCGCATGCTGGGCGATCGTGCCGCCGAAGGCCTTCACGTACTCGAGCGCGCGACGCATCAGCGCCGCGTCCCAGACGCAGTCGCCGTCGTCGGAGAAGACCCGGACCCGGGCCGCCGAGTCCGCCATCGCGCCGAGCTCGGCGAGCTGCGTGCCTTGGCGGCCGACCGTGACCGCGCCGATCGGGAAGACATCGGCGTACCCGGCTTCGCGACCGAGCCGCCAGACCTGCTCGACGACACCGGCGGTGTCGGCGACCGGGTCGGTGTTGGCCATCGCGAAGACCGCGGTGAACCCGCCCAGCGCCGCGGCGCGCGTCCCGGTGAGCACGGTCTCCGCGTCCTCGCGGCCCGGCTCCCGCAGGTGCGTGTGCAGGTCGACCAGCCCCGGCAGCGCGATCAGCCCGCTGGCGTCGATGGTCTCTGCACCCTCCGGTGCATCGAGGTTGGTGCCGACCGCAACGATCTCCCCGTTGTCGAGCAACAGATCCGCGACCTCACCGCCCACGATCTTGGCGCCGGTGATCAGATATGCGGTCATGCGTTCTGCTCCTCTGAAGATTCGTTGCTACCTGACAACAGCAGATAAAGGACGGCCATCCGGATGGCCACGCCGTTGGTGACCTGTTCGACGATCACCGAGCGGGTCGAGTCGGCGACCTCGGCGCTGATCTCCATCCCGCGGTTCATCGGGCCGGGGTGCAGCACGATCGCCTCGTCGGACAGCTGCGCCATCCGGTGCACGTCCAGGCCGTAGCGCCGGGTGTACTCCCGCGCACTCGGGAAGTACGCCTCGCCCATCCGCTCCCGCTGGACCCGCAGCATCATCACCGCGTCGCTCTTGGCCAGGACCGAGTCGAAGTCGTACGACGTCGTACAGGGCCAGCGCGACATGTCGACCGGCAGCAGGGTCGGCGGAGCGACCACGGTGACCTCGGCGCCGAGAGTTGCCAGCAGCAACACGTTGGACCGCGCGACCCGGGAGTGCAGGACGTCGCCGACGATCGTGATCCGGCGGCCGTCCAGCGAGCCGAGGTGGCGGCGCATGGTGAAGGCGTCCAGCAGGGCCTGCGTCGGGTGCTCGTGTGTGCCGTCACCGGCGTTCACGACCGCGCCGGTCATCCAGCCGGAGGTGGCCAGCAGATGCGGCGCCCCGGAGGAGCCGTGCCGGCAGACGACACCGTCGGCGCCCATCGCCTGCAGGGTCAGCGCGGTGTCCTTCAGGCTCTCGCCCTTGCTCACACTCGAGCCCTTGGCGGAGAAGTTGATCACATCGGCCGACAGTCGCTTGGCCGCCGCCTCGAACGAGATCCGGGTCCGGGTGGAGTCCTCGAAGAACAGGTTCACCACGGTCCGGCCGCGCAGCGCGGGCAGCTTCTTGATCGGCCGGTCCGCCAGCGACCGCATCTCCTCGGCGGTGTCCAGGATCAGGTTCGCCTCGTCCTGGCTCAGGTCCCCGGCACTCAGTAGGTGGCGCATCAGACCGCCGCTCCCGTCTTGTCGGCGATCAGTACGGCGTCGGTTCCGTCGTACTCGGTCAGGTGGACGGTGACCCGCTCGACCAGGCTCGTGGGCAGGTTCTTGCCCACGTAGTCGGCGCGGATCGGCAGCTCGCGGTGGCCGCGGTCGACCAGGACCGCCAGCTGGACCGCCTTCGGCCGGCCGATGTCGCCGATCGCGTCGAGCGCGGCGCGGATGGTGCGGCCGGAGAACAGCACGTCGTCCACCAGGACCACGACCTTGCCGTCGATACCACCAGGTGGAATGTCGGTGTGTTCTAGCGCACGTGCCGGCTTGAGGCCGATGTCGTCGCGGTACATCGTCACATCGAGTGACCCCGTGGGCACGCTCTGCCCTTCGACGGCCGCGATCCGCTCGGAGATGCGGGCGGCCAGTCCCACCCCGCGGGTGGGGATGCCGAGGAGTACGACGGGGTCGGCACCCCGGTTGCGCTCGAGGATCTCGTGCGCGATCCGGGTCAGTGCCCGGGAAATGTCGGAAGCATCCAGCACTGTGCGCGGTACGGGTACCGGGGCAGGGCTCATCGCTACCGTTCCTCCTTTCCTGCCTCTCGGGACAGGTCTTTAAAGGACGTTCGGACCGCTTGACATGGTATCGGATGTGACACGCCGTCTTGACTCTGGCCTCTGACCCGGAATATTGTTACTCTGTGTAACCGAGGGGGGTTTCACCATCCGGGTTCCGTTCCGGCGGTCCGGACCATAAGAAACTAGTCGGAGGGAAGAACCAGAGTGCCGAGCGAATACGCGAAGACACTGGGTGGCAAGCTACGCGCCATCCGCCAGCAGCAAGGGCTGTCGCTGCACGGCGTGGAAGAGAAGTCCAAGGGTCGCTGGAAGGCGGTAGTGGTCGGCTCGTACGAGCGTGGCGACCGTGCTGTCACCGTCCAGAAGCTTGCCGAGCTCGCCGATTTCTACGGCGTCCCGGTCGGCGAACTGCTCCCGGGTTCGGCCAAGGCGGCAGCTGCCGCGGCGGCTCCGCCCCGGTTGATCCTCGACCTGGAGGCCCTGCACCACCTGGACGCCGGTGAGGCGGGTCCCCTGACCCGTTACGCCGCCACCATCCAGGCGCAGCGGGGCGACTACAACGGCAAGGTGCTGTCGATCCGTCAGGACGACATGCGCACCCTGGCGGTCATCTACGACGAGTCGCCGACGACTCTGACCGAGCGCTTCATCTCCTGGGGAGTTCTGAACCCCGAGGCGAAGGGTGACGTCGAAGACGCAGCCGAGGCTGCCGGCGCCTGAGCGGCGTAGTGTCGGTCGGGGCTCGTAGCAGCTTGCCCGCGGCCGCCCGCTCCGCTCAACAGACGTAACTGGTATCACCGCAGTACCTGCAAGATCGCAGTACCCGGCTCAACCACAGTAATTGCTGGGCAGCAGTACCTAATCGGCAGGATCTTCACCTCACCTGCCGACCGAGGCCGGGGCCGTTCCCCCCGCGCCATCCTGACGGGAACGCAAGCGCCGGCCCGGGACCGTACCGAGACGGTCACCGGGCCACCGATGAAGGAGTAAGAAGAGGGCTCGCCCCCCTCGTTCTCTGCCGGAGAAGCTCGCCTGCTGGGTCAGATTCCCAGCGTCGGCTTGAGCTGCAGCAGCCGGGCCAGCAGCCCGTTCACGAACGCCGGGGACTCGTCGGTCGACAGGTCCCGTGCCATCGCCACTGCCTCGCTCACCGCGACCACGTCCGGCACCTGGTCGTCGTACAGCATCTCGTAGGCGCCGATCCGCAGGATGTTGCGGTCGACGGCCGGCATCCGGTCCAGCGACCAGCCCACCGAGTGGGCCGACAGCAGGTCGTCGATGGCGC
The DNA here is from genome assembly GCF_004348455.1 of Kribbella albertanoniae. Lineage (GTDB taxonomy): Bacteria > Actinomycetota > Actinomycetes > Propionibacteriales > Kribbellaceae > Kribbella > Kribbella albertanoniae. The sequence goes on along the minus strand of NZ_SMKA01000176.1, from coordinate 7,405 downwards.
CGATGTTCTTGGCGACGCCCTCGACCAGTGCAACGGTGAACTCGTTCACCGGCGGGTCGTTGTCCTCGATCCGGTCGGGCAGGGTGCCGCCGACCGGCAGCCCCCTGACCTCGGACTCGAACAGCACGTCCAGTGCCCGTTTCCGGGCCTTGCTCCGGGCAGACATCGCCGATCAGGACGTGACGCGGCCGAGGTAGTCCCCGGTCCGGGTGTCCACCTTGACCTTCTCGCCGGTAGTCAGGAACAGCGGGACGTTGATCGTGTAGCCGGTCTCCAGCTTGGCCGGCTTGGTGCCACCGGTCGAGCGGTCGCCCTGCAGGCCGGGCTCGGTGTACTCGACGGTCAACTCGACCGACGCCGGAAGCTCGACGTACAGCGGGAGGTCCTCGTGGACGGCCACGATGGCGTCCTGGTTCTCCAGCAGGAAGTGCGAGGCGTCGCCGACGACCTCGGGGGTGATGCTCACCTGCTCGTAGGTGGAGCTGTCCATGAAGACGTAGGAGCCGCCGTCGTTGTACAGGTAGGTCATGTCGCGCTTGTCGACGTTGGCCACCTCGACCTTGACGTCGGCGTTGAAGGTCTTGTCGACGACCTTGCCGCTCAGCACGTTCTTGAGCTTGGTGCGCATGACCGCACCGCCCTTACCGGGCTTGTGGTGCTGGAACCAGACGACAGACCACAGCTGCCCATCCAGGTTGAGCACCATGCCGTTCTTGAGGTCGTTCGTCGAAGCCACGCGGGTATACCCTTCGAAATCGATCAGCGGTAACACCGGATTGTAGCGGTCACCAGCCGTTTCCTCCGACTCGCGCCACTCGCAGCCCTTACGCTGGGTGCGGAAGTCCTTGAGCACAGGAGGCCGGGCGTGGAGTTCGCGATCTTTGTCGTGATCATGATCGTCGCCGCGATCGTGGGCGCCGCCAAGAAACAACGGGGCTCGGACGGGACTCCCAGTCCGCGAGTCCAGAAGCTGATCGAGCGCATCCAGGCCCAGCAGGGCGGGAATCAGCCGATCCAGTTCCAGGGCCAGTTCACCCAGCCGCAGGGCCAGCCCGGGCCGGTTCAGGGGCAGGTCTCCGGGAGTCAGCAGGCCGGGGCGGCGCTGCAGGCGCTGATGCAGGCCGGGCGCCAGCATGCGCACCCCGGCGAGTGGACGACACCGGGGCAGGCTGCGGCACCGCAGCAGTACCAGCCGGCGCCGTACCAGCCCGGTCCTTATCAGCCCGCTCCTTATCAGCCTGGTCCCTACCAACCGGGGTATCAGGCGCCGGCGACCTGGCTTCCGACGCACCAGCAGCCCTATCAGCAGCCGTCGTATCAGCAGCAGTCGTTCCAGCAGCGCGGGCCGACACCGAAGCCGAACCTGGACAACCGGGTCCGCGAGCTGATGCAGGCCGGTAACGAGGTGGGCGCGGTCCGGCTGCTGTCGGACGAGCGGGACCTCGGTCTGCTCGAAGCCCAGCAGTACGCACGCAGTCTGGTCGCACCGGCCACTGATGAGGCTGTTGCCTCCTCACCCGCCGAGGAAGAGACGCGGTACGTCGGTTCGGCGGCGATCGCCGAGTCGATGTTCAACCTGGACCCGGACGAGGACACCTGGGCCAGCGGCTGGGTGGACACCCCCGAGCCGGAGGACCGCACCGACATCGACGAGCTCTGGCAGACCGTCAGCAATCCGCCGCGGTCAACCGGCGCACCGTAAAGACGTGATGCCGCCGGACCAGATGGAAGCCCGGCGGCAGTTCGGCACCGATCCGATGCGCCTGTACTGACAACTCAGCGCCGAGCCAAGCGGCCAGCTCCGGTATGTCGTCCTCCGGATGCGCCCCGGCGCCCTGCATATTGACGAAGCCGCACATGACCGCCGACCTGCTCTCCAGGTGGCCTTTACTCTCTACGAACGCAACGGCTCGCGTCTGCGCACCCAACTGCAGCGGTACGACGATGCGCCCGCCGGGCCGCAACTGGTCGACCCATGCCGGCGGGATGTCCCAGGCGGTCGCTGTCACCACAATCCGGTCGTACGGCGCGTCGCCGGGTGCACCGAATTCGCCATCTGCCTGCAGGACGTGGACATCGTCGTACCCGGCCCGGAGGAGTCCTTCCCGAGCCCGCCCGACCACATCGGGGTCGATGTCGACTGTGGTGACCCGGCCGTCCGGGCCGGTCAGTTCGCGGAGCAGAGCTGCGTTATAGCCGCCGGAACCGATCTCGAGAACATGATCTCCTGAACGGATCTCGGCTTGTTCGAGCATGACTGCGATGATGCTCGGCTGCGAGACCGAGCTGATGACTGTGCCTCCAGCGTCACGTTTCATCAGCACCACGTCGTCGGCGTACGCGATCCGGAGCGGCACCCGTGGAACGAACAGGTGCCGCGGCACCGCCCGGAACGCGGCTGCCACCCGCTCGTCACGGATCGCGCCCTCGGCCAAGAGGTGCCGAGTGAGATTCGCACGCAGCGAGACGGCCCGGCCTGGGTCGTCCCTGCGCGCAACCATGGTCAGTCCGTTCTGTCGCCGAGCGATTCGAGCAACGTCCGCAGGGTGTCCGCCAACTGCTTGCGCTCAGCCTTGGACAGTGCGGCGAGCAGAGTCTCTTCGGTCTGCAGATGCCCCGGCAGAACGCCGTCGATCAACCGAAGTCCCTTAGCGGTGAGCGTCACCTGCACCCCGCGCCCATCGGTCTCACTGGGCGTCCGCGTGACCAGACCCCGCGCCTCCAGCCGATCCAGCCGCTGAGTAATCGCTCCCGACGTAACCATCGACGACCGCATCAACCCAGCCGGCGTAAGCCGATGCTCAGAGTTGCTCCGGCGAAGTGTCGCCAGCACATCGAACGAAGCCGAATCCAAACCATGCCGAGCGAAGTTCGCGCGCAGCTGGTTGTCAGCAACCTGAGCCAGCCGCTTGAGCCGCCCCAGCACCGCCATCGGCGACGCATCCAGGTCCGGCCGCTGCTCACCCCACTGCTCAAGGATCAGATCAACGTGATCGGCCATACCCCCAGCCTAGTCCAGTCCCTTAGCGCTGAGCGATCCAATCCCCACCCCAAGCCACCAAGCACCCCCGCGACCTCGAGCACCGCTCAACCACCCCACCGCGCATCACATAAACCGGTCGCCAACCTTGAGCACGCCTCAACCATCCCGGCACGGGTCACATGGTCGAACGGTGCCCAACGTGAACCGGTCACCCGACCTTGAGCACGGGTCAACCATCCCACCGCAGGCCACACGGTCGAACGGTGCCCAACGTGAACCGGTCGCCGACCTTGAGCACGGGTCGACCATCCCGGCGCGGGCGGCGTGGTCGAACGGTGCCCAAGGTGAACCGCCAGCGGGACCTTGGGCACGGGTCGGTCATTTCGGCGGGGAGCGCGTGGGTGGGGGGTGCTCAAGGTGGTTGGGCGTGGGGTTGAAAGTAGTTTAGCGGTGAGGTACTTTATCTTAGTGCTAAACAATCGACTGGCTCTCCTCCTCGTCACGGCGATCACGCCGGTGTTGTGGGGTACGACGTATCTGGTCACGACGGAGCTGCTTCCGTCGAACCGGCCGCTGCTCGCCGCGGTCATCCGGGCGCTGCCGGCCGGGCTGCTGCTGATTGCGATCACCCGGACGCTGCCGAAGGGCAACTGGTGGTGGCGGTCGCTCGTGCTGGGCACGCTGAACATCGGCGCCTTCTTCGCCCTGCTGTTCGTCGGCGCGTACCGGCTGCCTGGGGGCGTCGCCGCCACGGTCGGCGCGATCCAGCCGCTCGTCGTGATGATGCTGTCGACCGGACTGCTCAAGGAGCGGTTGTCGACGCGGAAGGTGCTGGCTGCGATCGCTGGGGTGTTCGGGGTGAGCCTGCTGGTGCTGCGGGCGGACGCGCGGCTCGACACCTGGGGTGTGCTCGCCGCTCTCGGCGGTGCGGTCGTGATGGCGTTCGGCGTCGTGCTGAGCAAGCGCTGGACTTCCGCCGCTCCCCTGCTGGCGACAACCGGCTGGCAGCTCGTGGCCGGTGGGCTGGTGCTACTGCCGGTCGCCTACCTGGTCGAGGGCGCACCCCCGGCGCATCTGAGTCTGGCGAACCTCGGTGGGTACGCCTACCTGACCATCATCGGCTCCGCGCTGGCCTACGCCCTCTGGTTCCGCGGACTGCGCGCACTGGGCCCGACCGACGCGACCTTCCTCGGTCTGCTCAGCCCAGTGGTCGCAACACTGCTCGGCTGGCTCGTGCTCGACCAGCGTCTCTCCACTGCCCAGCTGATCGGCGGCCTGATCGTTCTGGTCGCTCTGATCACCGCACAGCTCCGCAGGCGCCAGCGCCCAGTCCAGACAGCCACTCCGGTACTCGTCCCCGCAGCTGGAAGGTGCTGACCATGTCTCGCGCCACCTGTGATGGCCAGGGCCACCGCTTCACCGTGGGCAGCTAGGGGGCTACTAGGGCTATTCGGCCTGCCCGATCGGCTGTACGGCGGCTCGCTGCGCTCGGGCGCGTCTGACTCGATCCTTGTGGGGTGTCTACTTCAGCGCGGTTGGATGTTGCGGAACTCGTCGTGGTGCCAGGTGTGGCGGCTCAGTGCCGGGTCACGGTGGCCAACCGCGGCTCTGTGGTCGAGGCCTACACGCTGACGCCGGTCGGGGACCTGGCCGCGTACGCGGTGATCGAACCGGCCGTGCTGTCGCTGTACCCGGATGCCGAGGGCAGTGCCACGGTGACGATCACGGTCCCCCAGGAGGCCGTCGTACAGGCTGGTGACGTGCCGTTCGGCGTACTGGTCGAGCCGAAGGAGCACCCGGCCGACACTGCGGTTCCTGAGGCCATGGTTCATGTGGAGCCGTTCAGCGACCTGTCTGCTGAGCTGACACCGCGGACGTCGCACGGTTCGCGTGTCGGACGGCACACGGTGTCCATCGACAACCGGGGCAACCAGCCGGTGACGGTCGAGCTGACCGGCAAGGACCCGGACGCCGTGATGGAGCTCCGCTTCTCCCCCAGCACGCTGGAGGTGCAGCCAGGTGCCGCCGCCTTCGCCAAGGTGAAGGCGCGTCCGCTGGACCGGATCTGGCGCGGTACGCCGAAGACGCGGCAGTTCAGCATCGTCGTCACCCAGGTCGCGCGGGGGAACCAGCCCGGCGCCACCATCACCAGGGTCGACGGAATGATGGTCCAGGACCCGATCCTGCCGTCCTGGACCGGTAAGGCGATCGTCGGCGCACTGGCCGCGGCCGCGTTGCTGACCGGCCTGTGGTTCGCCGTACTGCGGCCGTCGGTGGAGTCCGCCGCGCAGAACGCGGTCGAGAAGCCGCTGGCGGCCATCAAGAAGGAGACCGCCGTTGCGAAGGAGGTCGCCGTCAAGGCCGAGGAGAAGGCCCAGGTGGCGCAGCAGCAGTCCAACAACACCCAGAACGGCCAGAACAACAAGGACAAGGCGCAGACCGAGCGCGACAAGCAGGCGGCCGCAGCAGCAGCCGCAGCCGTCGGTACGCCGTTCGCCCAGCGCTGGGCGCTGAGCGCGAAAGCGGGCGCGTCCGATCAGGCAACGTTCACGGTTCCTGCGGGCAAGATCTTGCGGATCACCGACGTGAACTTCGAGTCCCAGGGCAGCACCGGCTGGCTCGACCTGCGCAAGGGCAAGGACTCGCTGGGCGGCGTCAATCCGCAGTACTTCCGCAACATCCAGGACTACCGCTACATCGCGCCGCTGGCGGTTCTGCAGCCCGGCGAGAAGGTCGTCGTCCACCTGGACTGCGTCGCACCGGCGCCGGGGGCAACCATCTGCGAGAACGCGATCATGGTCGGCGGCAACCTGGTCGGCCAACCGCCGGCGAAGCCCGCTACCACCAGCTGAACCCCGCCCAACCAACAGCTTTCCTCCCCCACCAAGAAGCCCGGGACCTTCCCACGAGGTCCCGGGCTTCTCTTTGTCCGCGCTTCACTGGCGAGGCTTCACTCGCTTGGTCGGGACGGCGGTGAGCGGATCCTCCGGCCACGGGTGGCGGGGGTAGCGGGCCCGCAGGTCGGCCCGGACCTGGGGGTAGCCCTGCTTCCAGAACGACGCCAGGTCGCTCGTGATCGCGACCGGACGCCGCGCGGGCGACAGGAGATGCAGGACGACTGGGACCCGGCCGTCCGCGACAGTTGGCGTGACCGTCCAGCCGAAGACCTCCTGCAGCTTCACGGCGAGGACCGGTGGCTCGACGCCGTCGTACGTGAGTCGTATGTCGGAGCCCGAGGGGACGTGGAGCCGTTCCGGTGCGAGTTCGCCGAACCGAGCCGCTGCTGGCCACGGCAGTAGGCGCCGGAGGGCCGAGGCGACGTCGATGTGCGCCAGATCGCGCGCGCCGCGCACCGAGCCGAGCTCGGTACCCAGCCAGTCGTCGAGATCGGCCAGGAGCGCGTCGTCATCCACCGCCGGCCACGGGGCACCGAGGTGGGCGTGGCAGAACGCGAGCCGCTCCCGCAACGCGAGTGCGGCCTCCGACCAACGCAGTACAGACAGACCGCTGCGCCGGATCCCGTCACGAACGGCCGCTTGGACGAGCAGCGGATCGGGCTTGGCCAACGGCACGTCGTTGAGCACGATCGCACCGAGCGCCTCAACGCGCCGCGTCACGATCCGGCCGTCGTCCCAGCGGATCTGATCGGTGGTCGAGACGAGGTCCCCGGCGAGGTCCCGCGCAGTCTGCTCATCGATCGGCGCCGCAGAACGAATCCTGGCGTCAGCCCGACCAGGCGCCCGGTCAGCAACCGCGATCGCCAACCAGGCCGTCGTCCGCAACGGCGACTGCGGATCCAGCGCAGCCCCAGTACCACCAGCCATCTGGTACGTCGCCGAGTCGGCACCACGCACCCGCGCAATCCGATCCGGATAAGCCAGCCCCACCACAATCCCCGCTGCAAGATCATCCGGTACGACGCGCATCGCCCTGCCCGGGGCGCCCGTCGTACCTCGGCCTAGGCGTTTGGTTTCTTCCCGCCAGCGGGCGGAAGCTGCCCGGTCGTCGCCGCGGCGGAGGGCTCGCCAGCGGGCCGGCAGATCATCCCCGAAGTCGCGACCGGAATCGTCCGAAAGCATCGCGACGACCTCGCGAGCCCGGTCGGCGCCGACGCGCGGTGTCCCGTCCAGCAACGCGCGAGCAAACCGGGGATGCGCCCCGACCGCCGCCATCCGCCGGCCCCGCGCAGTGATCCGGCCGTTGTCGTCAATGGCATCGAGGCGGCGGAGCAGCTCAGTCGCCGCGTTCATCGCCACCGCCGGCGGCGCCTCGAGCAAGGTCAAGCCGTCACCAGCCGGCGCGCCCCACGCCGCGAGATCGAGGGCAAATCCGGCCAGATCGGCAATCGCGATCTCCGGCGCCGGATGATCATCGAGATGCGAGTGATCGGTCGCAGACCAGCACCGATACACCTGTCTCTTA
>NZ_SMKA01000175.1 GCF_004348455.1 Kribbella albertanoniae | reverse complement strand
CCCCGCTACTCCACCCCCCCGTGTGGCCGCTGCGCGAGCCGGTACGACGTTGAGCGCGGTTCAACCACATCCGCGGCCGGAAGGTGGTTGATGGGTGCTCAAGGTGAGGGGATGGGGAGGCTCCAGAAGTGGGTTCGGGAGGTGACCATGCCGTAGCGGACGGCCACGTGGCGCATGACCTTCAGAGGGCCGCCGATCAGGATCAGGGCTAGCGGGATTTCCAGGAGGACGGCGCTGAGGACGGCTTGCAGGAGGTCGGCGCGTTGGCTGGTGAGGATGTCGAACCAGGCGTCGCAGAGGAGCAGTACGCCGGCAGCGCGGTTCGCCACTTGCGGATCCGGTTGATGGTGCGCGCCGACGGCAACCCGTCCGGGCGCGGCAGCAGCCGCAGGATCAGGTCGCGGCGCTCCGCCGGGGTGAGCGCAGCGATCTGTTCGTCGGTCAGGGTCACCCCTCCAGTATCGGCACAGCCAGTAGCGGGGCGAGGTCCAGCATCTCTTGTGATTGCATTCACAAGCCCTTAGAATGGACGTCCGGAGCAACTGTCGAACCGACAGCGAGGTGCCACATGACGAGCCGCAAGCCCCCGAGTATGTCGATGCAGGAATGGATCGACCACCAACTGCGCGAGGCCGAGAAGGCCGGCGAGTTCGACAACCTGGTGGGTGCGGGGAAGCCGCTGAAGCTCGCGGACAAGCATGATCCGGACTGGTGGGTGAAGGACTTCATCCGCCGGGAGAACCTCGACACCGAGGCGCTGCTGCCGGTGCCTGTGTTGCTGCGCAAGGAGAAGGCGCGGGTCCGCGAGAAGGTTGCGAAGATGCGGCGCGAGTCCGAGGTCCGCGACTACCTCGAGGATCTGAACAAGCGGATCGTGCTCGCCATCCGTGACGCCACCGGCCCGGTGATCCCGGTCGGGAAGGTCGACGCCGAGGCGGCGCTCAAGCAGTGGCGCGTGGACCACGAGGAGTGGCTGGAGAATCGCCGCCGGGCGGTCACTCGCGCCGCCGAGGAGACCGCCGTACCGGAGAAGAAGTCGTTCTGGCAGCGGATCTTCAGCTGATCAGCGCTCGGGCGGCGGTCTCGATCGTCTCCTCGCTGAGCAGTACCTGACGGGCCGCGTCGCCGAGTGGGACGAACGAGTCTTCCGAGGTGACGCGCGCCATTCGGCCGGTGTAGCCATGGTCGACCAGTGCGGCCAGCACGCCTTCCGATACGCCACCGGAGCGCCGGGTCTCGTCCACGACGAGCACTCGGCCGGTGGCCGTTGCCTCGCGCAACAAATCCTCGACCGGCAGCGGTGCCAGCCAACGCAGATCGAGAACCCGTACGCCGGGCACCCGCGCCGCGACTCGCAGACTCATCGGCACCCCGTTGCCGAAGCTGACCAGCGTCAGCTCGGTGCCCCCGCCGTACGTGCGGCCGCGGCCGATCGGGACCGGCTTGGTCGGGTACGGCGTCAGCCACGCGTCATCGGCCTCGTCGTACAGATCGCGGCGGTGGTAGAGCGCGATCGGCTCCAGGAAGACGCAGACCGTGCCCGAGGATCGGGCTGCCGCGGCGCAGGCGTGCAGCATCGCGGCGGCGTCATCCGGTCGCGATGGCGACGCGATCACGATCCCGGGGATGTCGCGCAGCACGCCGATCGCGTCGTCGTTGTGGAAGTGGCCGCCGAACCCCTTCTGGTAGCCGTAGCCGGCGATCCGCAGCACCATCGGGTTCGCGTACTGCTCCTGCGAGAAGAACTTCAGCGACGCGGCCTCACCGCGGAGCTGGTCCTCGGCGTTGTGCAGATAGGCCAGGTACTGGATCTCCGGCAACGGCAGCAGCCCGGAAACACCCGCACCCAGTGCTAGGCCGAGGATCGACTGCTCGTCCAGCAGGGTGTCGAAGACCCGGGCTGCGCCGTGGGCCTTCTGCAGTCCGCGCGTCACGCCGTACACGCCGCCCTTGCGACTGACGTCCTCGCCGAACAGCATTGCCTCGGGATAAGACCCCAGTACGTCGCTCAGTGCGCGGTTGATGGACTGGCTGAGTGTCAACCGTTCTGTGGTCGGGGTGCGCTGTGGCAGCGCGTCGGCGACGACCAATGGATCGGGGAAGCGAAGTGGCGCGGCGACAGCCTCGGCCGATGACAGCTGCGGCAGACCGCACACCTCGGCCGCGATCCGCATCGCCTCGGTGCGTTTGTCCTCGTAGAGATCGATCACCTCATCCGCACTGAGGCCCGCGCCGAGCAGTCGACGCGCCGTGCCCAGCAGCGGATCCAGCACCTCGTCGGCGGCCACCTCGGCAGTGGTCCGGTACGCCGCCTCGACGTCGGAACCGGCATGGCCGAGCAGCCGGACGGTTCGTAGCCGGAGGAACGCCGGCCGCCGATTCCGCCGTACAAAGGTTGCTGCTTCCATTGCCATCGTCAGTGTCGCGGCGAGATCGGTGCCGTCGGCATCGAAATACCGCAGGCCGGGGCGTTGGCCGTAGGCCTGTTTGATCCAGCCGTCCGGCGTCCGCACGCTGATCCCGAGCCCGTTGTCCTCGCAGACCAGCAGCAGCGGCATCGGGATGCCCTGGTACGACGTATGCAGCGCGGCGTTGATCGCACCGGTGGCCGTGGAGTGGTTCGCCGAGGCGTCGCCGAAGCTGGTTACCACGATCGCGTCCGCGGGCCACGGTGACGGTACGCCGAGCTTCGCGGCCCGGGCCATCGAGAACGCGACCCCCATCGCCCGCGGCAGGTGGGACGCGATCGTCGAGGTCTGCGGGATGATCGCCAGGTCATGCCGGCCGAAGACCTTGTGCCGGCCGCCCGCGATCGGTTCGCTGGTCGCAGCGGCGACGCCGAGCAGGATGTCGCGCAGCCCGTCCTTCACACCGCACTGATCCGCGCGGGCCAGGTAGAAGGCACCGGACCGGTAGTGCAGTAGGGCAGGGTCGGTCGGCCGGAGCGCCGCGGCAACGGCCGCATTACCCTCGTGCCCCGCCGACCCGATCGTGTAGAAACCATGCCCCTGCGACTGCATCCACCGGGCGGCCAGATCCGCGTGCCGGCTGCCGAGTTGAGCGTCGTACAGACTGCGCAGTAGATCCGCGGAATAGTCGCAGGGCGCCGGCTTGAGCGCCCGGACACGCTCCCCGAACCGCTCGTCGACGGCGGTCAAGGTCTATTCCAAACCGCAGTCGAAGCCGTCGTCGTTGGGGTTGGCGTCGGCCAGGACGTCCAGGATCCGGCTCGCGCCGTGAAGGTCCGCATTCGATACATGATCCGCGAAGAACGTCGAGACCACAGCTTCGACCACGGGTCGGGCCGCGTCGAGCGCCTTCCGGCCGTCCTCGGTCAGCTCGGCCCAGGTGGCTCGGCGGTCCTCCGGGGTGTTCCGGCGGATGACCCAGCCGTCCTTGTCCTCGAGCTTGCCGACGATCCGGGTGGCGCCGCTGCGGGAGATCATCATTTCCTCGGCCAGCTTGGCCATCCGCAGCGGACCGTCGCCCAGGGCACGCAGCACCTCGTGCTCGAAGTAGGTCATCTTCAGCCTGGTCCGGAGCGTGTTGTCGAGATGCGTGAACAGCAGGGTGTCCGCGCGGTACAGCGCTCGCCAGGCCTGGAGCTGGGTGGGACTCATCTCCGGCGGCATGCTCACAGCGTACGCCGTTTCGGTGCACAACTAAACGGTTGACACGTGAACTGTTCGCATGGGTACTCTGTCGGCGCGGGATGAAACAGTCGGTTGGGTGAGCAGGAGGAGGCGATCGTGAGCGAGGGTGGCGCGGGGTGGAAGGCGGTTCGGCCGCTGAGGCACCGCAATTACCGGTTGCTGTGGACCGGGTTGGCGGTGGCGCTGCTCGGCAGTGGGCTCTGGCTGGTCGCGCTCGCGTGGCAGGTGATCGAGCTCGGTGGTGGGCCGGTCCAGCTGTCCGTGGTGACGACGGCGTACAGCATCGGCCTCGTTGTCTGTGTTCTCTTCGGCGGAGTTGCCGCTGACAGGTTGTCGCAGCGCTCGGTCATCATCGCGGCAGACGTGGTCCGTGGTGCGGTGCTGCTGGTCGCCGCGGCTCTCGCGTTGACGGGTCTGCTGGAGATCTGGCATCTGGCCGCGGCCGCCGTGCTGGTCGGTGCCGGCGAGGCGTTCCTGATACCGGCGTACACGGCGTTGGTGCCGAGGCTGCTGCCTGCCGATCAGTTGCTTGCGGCCAACGGGCTCGAGGGGACGCTGCGGCCGCTGGCGCAGCAGGCGACCGGTCCCGCGCTGGGCGGTCTCGTGATTGCCGCGATGTCGCCAGGGCTGGCGATCTTGATCACCGCGCTGACCTATTTCTTCTCTGCCGCCTGCGTGCTCGCGATGCGGCTGCCGGCCAACGAACCGGCCGAGGCCGACGAGACTGACGAGGAGCGGGCGACCGGCGTACGGGCGATGTTCGCGGATCTCCGGGAAGGCTGGGTCTATGTACGGCGGACCCGGTGGCTGCTCGCGTCGTTGCTGTTCGGCACCGCGTTCGTGCTGTTCATTCTCGGGCCGCTGGAGGTGCTGCTGCCGTTCGCCGTCAAGGACCAGTTGGGTGGTGGACCGAAGGACTTCGGCCTGGTTCTCGCGGCCTTCGGTATCGGTGGGGCGATCGGCGCCCTGGCGATCTCGTCCCGGAGCCTGCCGCGTCGCTACCTGACCGTCATGACGTTGATGTGGGGTTTCGGCTCGGTGCCGATCCTGGTTCTCGGCATCGCTCGGGATCTGTGGGTGATGGCGCTCGGCGCGGCCGTGGTCGGCGCGACCATGTCGGCGGGCATGGTCATCTGGGGCACGTTGCTCCAGCGCCGGGTCCCCGACCAGTTGCGGGGCCGGATCTCCAGCCTCGACTTCTTCGTCTCGCTGCTGCTGATGCCGGTCTCGATGGCGCTGGCCGGACCGGCCGGTGCTCTCCTGGGTGTCCCGGCCGTCTTCATCATCGCCGGTGTCGGACCTGCCCTCGTCTGCGTGCTGGCCGTCTACTTCGGCCGGATGCCGTCCGACGAGATCGCCAACCCGCTCGACGTCACCCCGGAACCAGCCAACGCCTGACCGCGTCCGACCTTGCGGCTCCTAGTGGGCCGTGATGGGGGTTCTTTGGCGCTTGCGGCGCCCAGGCACGCACCTCGCGGCACCGGAGGAACAGCCACGATGGAAAAGCATCGAGGCTGCCCCTCCGGCACCCCGATGCACGCACCTGAACACCGCAATCACTCAAACAACCCCCACCACGGCCCACTTGCGATGACAACCCTTCGCCAGGTTCCAGACGTCTCTGTTTGGGGAACGGTGGGAGAGGGCCACTCGTTCTATCGGGTAGCGGGTGGGAATGACGTGAGGTGGGCGTGACTGTGAGTGTGCAGCGGGTGGCGATTGCTGCCGGTTTGGGTGCCGGGACGGTGGGCGCCCTGACCGGTGTGCTGCTGCTTGGCCCGCTGGGGGCTTCGCTGCTGCTCGCAGTCGTCTTCCTGATCGTCTGGCCGCTCGCTGCGGTGATCCGGCAGGTCGTGGACGACACCCCGGACTATTCGGCGGTCACGGTCGCCGCGCTGGCCGCGGCGGGCGTGCTGTGCCTGCCCGGGCTGGTTCGGTTGGTCGCGGACGGTGCGTTCGGTGTCGCGATGCTGCTCGTGGGTGCGGTGGCGTTCGTGCTGATCGACCTCGTCGTACCGACTCGTCGGGAGCGGCCGTCGTCGCGTCAGCAGCGTCGGATCCGGCGGCTGACCGAGGAGCAGTTCCTGGAGGACGAGGCGCTGATCGCCTCCCTGCAGTGCCCGCTGAGTATCAGTGAGCTGTGCGATGTCTGGGTCGAGACCGCGGGCCAGCTGGCTCAGGGCGCCGACATGCGCGATCGGCAGGCGGTCGCCGAGGTGCGACGGATCTGCCTGGACGAGTTCGAACGCCGCAACCCGGTGGGCTTCCAGCGCTGGCTCGACGCCGGTGCGCCTCCGAACCCGACGACGTACCTGATGGCTCACGGCGAGTAGGCCTCAGGAAGCCTTCTTCCGCGCCGCCGCTGTCTTCTTAGTGGCAGTCTTCTTCGTGGTGCTCTTCTTGCCTGTGCGCGCCTTGCGGGCGGCCTCGACGCTGGCGCGCAGGGCGCTGACCAGGTCGGTCGGGGTGGTCGCCTCCGGCTCCTCCTCGTTGAAGACGACCTCCTTGCCCTTGCGCTTGGTCTCGACGAGCTTCTTCACCCGCTCGGTATAGGTGTCCTTGTACGCCGACGGCTTCCACTCACCGCTCATCGCCTCGACCAGGTCGGCCGCCATCGTCAGCTGCTTCCCGGTCCGCGCCTTGGCCGGCAGGTCGTCCAGCTCGGCGACCGGATCCCGGATCTCGTCCTCGAAGTACATGGTCTCCAGGACCAGCACCTTGTCCTGCGCCCGGATCGCGGCCAGGTACTCCTTGCCCCGCATCACGAACTTGGCGATCCCGGCGCGGTTCGTCTTCGCCAGGGCATCCCGCAACAACCCGTACGACGAAGCCGTGTCACCCTCTTTCGGACCCAGGTAGTTGGACTTCTGGAAATGGATCGGATCGATCTCGTCCAGGTCGACGAAGGTATCGATCTCCAGCGACCGCGACTTGCCGGGCGCGATGTCGTCCAGCTCGGCCGGCTCGACGACGACGTACTTGCCGTTGCCGAGGTCGTGTCCCTTCACGATCTTGTCGTAGGGGACTTCACGCCCGGTGCGTTCGTTGACCCGCTTGTACCGGATCCGGTCCGAGGTCCCGCGCTGGAACTGATGGAAGTCCAGCTCGTGCTCCTCGGTCGCGCTGTACAGCCCGACCGGCACCGAGACGAGGCCGAAGGTGATGTAACCGCTCCAGATCGATCGCGCCATGCGCGCCCGGTACCCAGGTCACATGCGGTTGTAGCGTTTTCGCGCCTCGCGACTTTCCTTCTGGGCGTCGCGAGCGGTACGGCGGGCTTCGTCGAGCTCGGCGCCCAGGTTGTGCACGAGCTGCTGCGCCTCGGCGAGCGCATCGCGGGCGTCGTCGAGTTGCTTGTCGAGGTCCTCGACGCGGGCCTCGGCGGCCTGGGCCGTGGCGACGGCCTCCTCAAACGCCCTCTTCGCCTCGGCGCGAGCCGCGGCCTCGCGCTCCTCAGCCTCCCGTTGCGCCCGATCCTTCTCGGCCTCAGCCTTCGTATCGGCCGCTTCATCGGCCTGCTGAGTCTTCCGCCGAGCGCGAGCCGCCTCCCGGCGCTCGTCGGTCAGCGGGGTGACGTTGGTAGGCTCGCCGTTCTCGTCCACGACGCCGAAGCCGACATGCCGCAGCGCGCTGCTCAACCGACCTTCCCGTACGGCGTCGCCTGCGGCAGGGTCGACCAGAGCGGCATCGAGTGTCTCGCGGAGTTTCTGAGTGACATCCGCGCTGACCTTCTGATCGGCCGCCTTGGCGAGCCGCCCAGCCTCTTTCACCAGCTTGTCCAGCAACTGGTGACGCCTGGGGGTCAGTTCACGCAGCCGGTCGCCGTCCATGTCGGCGGTCGCCTCGCGGAACTCGTCGCCCAGCGCAATCAGATCGTCCAGGTCGTCCGCCGCGTTGTGGGCGACCAGGTTCGCCACCCAGGCGGCTACGGTCGGCTTCCGGAGCGCCTTCAGCCGCGTCGAACCGAGCTGGTCGCCATCAGCCTTCAGCTGCTTGGCCAGCTCGTTGCGCGTCGCAATGAAGTCAGCCGCCGGAATCGCGTACAGCCGGTCCGCTGCCTCCTCGAAGTCCACCCGCCCGACGCTACCCGAAAGCTGACACGTTCTGGCAGGTTGACGTGGTTGGCTCGCACGGTGAATGAATGCTGCTCCGTGGTCGACCTCCGTCAGTACACGCTGCACCCAGGCCGGCGCGACACCCTCATCGACATCTTCGACGAGCACTTCGTCGAGGGCCAGGAAGTGTGCGGAATGCACATCGCCGGCCAGTTCCGCGACCTGAACGACCCCGACCGCTTCGTCTGGCTCCGCGGCTTCCGCACCCTGGACGCCCGTGCCGAAGCCCTCAAAGCCTTCTACTACGGTCCCGTCTGGCGCCAGCACGCCGAAGCAGCCAACGCCACGATGCTCGACTCCGACAACGCCCTGCTGCTCCAGCCGATCAACCTGGGCCCGGACTACCCGCAGCCCGACGCCCTGCGCCCGGACGACCAACCGAACTCAGTCATCGCCGGCTTCGTCCACCCAGCCGACGACGCCTTCCCGCAACACTTCCTGGACAACCTGCTCCCGGTCCTCAGCGACCTCGGCGTCTCCCCGCTCGCCATCTTCCGGAGCCTGTCGGTCGAGAACAACTTTCCCGCCCTACCCCTCCGCGACGACACCGTCCTCGTCTGGCTAGCCCGCTTCACCAACGACACGACGTACGAGCTTGTCCGGGAAGCACTCAGCGGCTGGAAAGGCCAAGAGCTCCGACTCCGACCGACCATGCGTTCTCAGGTCCGTTAAATACGTTGCGCGGGTGGGTGCGCGCAGGCATGCTGAATCGAACCGCGTGGCGACGAGCGCTACCTGGGCTTAAGGAGGGCTGACGGATGGCTATCACTGTGCTGCGGCATGTCCGCGTCAGTCTCACCTCGAGCTTCAGGAGCACCCCAGTTGTCTTCAGACGTCTTTCGTACCGAATCTGATCTCTACGAATTCGAATTCCAGCAGGTCGACGAAAATCTGGCGCCGAACCAGCGCTGGACCACCTGGCTGGACGTCGAGCGCGGTTCTCGCGGGCCTGAGCCCCGCCCCTCGTGGGTGGTGACGGCACAGGCCGCGATCGACACCGAGCTCGGCGTCCTTAAAACCGGTAAGGAAGCAGATGTCTTCCTGATCGAGCGCGCCGTCGAAGCCATCGGCGACGCGCCTGCCCAGTCCTCGTTGCTCGCCGCCAAGCGGTACCGCACCGAGGAGCACCGGTCCTTCCACCGCAGTACGGCGTACGTCGAAGGCCGCCGTACCCGCAACAGCCGTGACAGCCGGGCCATGGCCAAGAAGACCCAGCACGGGCGCAGCGTTGCGTCGGGGCAATGGGCCTACGCGGAATGGGATGCGCTGAACCGGCTGTGGAAGGCCGGGGTGCCGGTGCCGTATCCGGTCCAGATCGACGGGACCGAGTTGTTGATGGAGTTCATCGACGACGGCGAGGGCGGTGCCGCGCCGCGGCTCGCTCAAGTGCGTCCGTCGAAAGAGCTGCTCGGGGAGTACTTCGAGCAGCTGCGAGGTGCCATGCGGGAGCTGGCTCGGGCCGGTCTCGCGCACGGCGACCTCTCGCCGTACAACGTGCTGGCGCAGGGCGAGCGGATCGTGATGATCGATCTGCCGCAGGTGATCGACATCGTCGGCAACCCGAAGGGGATGGAGTTCCTGCTCCGGGACTGCCACAACATGGCGGCCTATTTCACCAGCAGAGGCTTGGAAATCGACGAACAGGAGCTGTTCGCCGACCTCCTCAGCATGGTGTTCTGATCGCTTTCTGCAGGAACGGCACCAGTGCCACCAGCCGGTCGGGGTAGGCGTCGACGAGTCCGTCGACATGATTGCCCGCCTCGACCCGCTGGTACGTGTGCAACCCGGTGCGCCGGGCCATCCCGGCGTACACGTCGGAGTCCTGCGTGATCGGCAGCAGGCTGTCGTACGTGCCGTGGATGGTGACCAGTGGTCGCTTGATCTTCCCGGTCAGTTCGATCCGCCGGATCGCTTGGTGGGCTTGCGGTCTGGTCGCGTAGTCGTAGTCGCCCTCGGTTCCGGTGTACGTCGGATCGAGCTCGGCGGCGTAGATCCGCTGGGTCAGTTTCCAGTAGACGTTGTAGTGGTAGTCCCACAGGAACGCCGACCGCGGGTCGAAGCCGGCCGCGGTGATGAGCGCGGGCGATTGTTGCTCATAGCCCCTGATCGCCCGCGGCAGGAACGTGAAGATGTTGGGGCCGTCGGCCGTCCACAGCGTGCCTTCCAGGTCGACGCCACGGGTATAGAGCTCGGGGTGGTTCTCCAGCTGCCAGCGCACCAGGTAGCCGCCGTTCGAGATCCCGGCCGCGACGACCGCCTGGACCGGGCGGCCGTAGTACTGAGTGACCGTGGTCCGCGCGGCCCGGGTGAGCTCGGTCATCCGCAGATTCCACTCGACGATCGCATCGCCGGGACGCCGGCCGTCGAGGTAGAACTGCACGCCGGTGTTGCCCTTGTCGGTTGCGGCGTACGCGTAGCCGAGGGACAGGACGTAGTCCGAGATCGCCTTGTCGTTCGCGTACTGCGCTCGGACCCCCGGCGAGCCGGAGACGACCAGCCCGCCGTTCCATCGGTGCGGTAGGCGGATCACGAACTGGGCGTCGTGATTCCAGCCGTGGTTCGTGTTCGTGTGTGAGGTGTCCGGGAAGTAGCCGTCGACCTGCACACCCGGTACGGCGGCCTGGACGGGGAGACTGCTGTCGGTCAGCCCCGTGAAGTCTGTGGGATTCGTGTGGCCGGACGTGACTGTTCCGTTCGTGGTCAGGTCGTCGAGAACGGCGGATTGCTGGTAGGCCGCGCCTGGGACGCGCAGGGGTCGATGCGCATCGGCTGGGGCAGCAGCGAGGCTCGTGAGCAGGACAGTGGCGGCAGAGACGGCGAGGAGGCGGCGCATGCCGTCACGTTAGGACGTGCCGCCGGACCAGGACATCGGGTCCGACAACACATCCGGCGTACTGATGGTGTGGTCTTAGGACACTGCCTTCGCGGCTGCGCGGCCGGCGGTGCGGCCGGTGAAGAGGCAACCGCCGACGAAGGTGCCTTCGAGTGAGCGGTAGCCGTGGACGCCGCCGCCACCGAAGCCGGCCACTTCGCCGGCGGCGTAGACACCGGGTAGCGGCGTACCGTCGGTGCGCAGGACGCGCGAGTCCAGGTCGGTCTGTAGGCCGCCCAGGGACTTGCGGGTCAGGATGTTCAGCCGTACGGCGATGAGCGGGCCGGCCTTCGGGTCGAGGATCCGGTGCGGAGGGGCGACCCGGATCAGCTTGTCGCCGCGGTAGTTGCGCGCCCCGCGAAGCGCGGTGATCTGCAGATCCTTGGTGAAGGTGTTGGTCATCTCGCGGTCCCGGGCGACGATCTGGCGCTCGAGATCGCTCAGGTCGATCAGTTTGTCGCCGGTCAGGTCGTTCATCCCGCGGACCAGGTCCGGCAGGTTGTCCCGGACGACGAAGTCGGCGCCCTTCTCCATGAACGCGCGCACGGGCGCGGTGGCTCCGCCGCGGGCCCGGCCGAGCACACCCTTGATGTCCTTGCCGGTGAGGTCGGGGTTCTGCTCCTGGCCGGAGAGTGCGAACTCCTTCTCGATGATCTTCTGCGTGAGCACGAACCACGTGTAGTCGTAGCCGGTGGTCATGATGTGCTCGAGTGTGCCCAGGGTGTCGAACCCGGGGAACAGTGGCACCGGCAGCCGCTTGCCAGTCGCGTCGAACCACAGCGACGACGGGCCGGGCAGGATCCGGATGCCGTGCATCGGCCAGATCGGGTCCCAGTTCTGGATGCCTTCGGTGTAGTGCCACATCCGGTCGCGGTTCACGTACCGGCCGCCGGCCTGCTCGGTGATCGCGAGCATCCGGCCGTCGACATGCGCCGGTACGCCGCTGATCATCCGCTTCGGCGGTTCGCCCATTCGCTTCGGCCATTGCGCGCGGACGAGATCGTGGTTGCCGCCGATCCCGCCCGACGTGACGATGACCGCCTGCGCGGAGAGCTCGAAATCAGCGACCTCGGTCCGTGAGCTCTCCTGCCCACGCAGCACGCTGCTCGGCTCCAGCACCTTGCCGGAGACGCCGTCGACGACCCCGCCGGTGACGGTCAGCTCGTCGACGCGGTGCCGGAAGCGGAACTCGACCAGACCCTTGGCCACCGCCTCACGGACGCGGCGCTCGAACGGCGCGACCAGGCCCGGGCCGGTGCCCCAGGTGATGTGGAAGCGCGGAACCGAGTTGCCGTGCCCGTCGGCGTTGTACCCGCCGCGCTCGGCCCAGCCGACCACGGGGAAGAACCGCACACCCTGCGCATGCAGCCAGGGCCGCTTCTCGCCGGACGCGAAATCGACGTACGCCTCGGCCCACTGCCGGGCCCACTTGTCCTCGTCGTCCAGCCGGTCGAACCCGGCCGAGCCGAGCCAGTCCTGCATCGCGAGATCGCGAGAGTCCTTGATCCCCATCCGGCGCTGCTCGGGAGAGTCCACGAACATCAGGCCGCCGAACGACCAGAACGCCTGCCCGCCCAGCGAGGCCTCCGGCTCCTGGTCCAGTAGCAGCACCTTCTTGCCCGCGTCGGCAAGCTCCGCGGTCGCTGCCAGCCCGGCCAGTCCCGCCCCCACGACGATCACATCGGCGTCCATGGGGACATGTATACCGGACAGTAGTCAGGCATGGACTCAAGTGCACGTAATTGCAAGAATATGGGTCGTGACGATCCTTTCTGCGCATGATCTCGTCCTGCCCGCTGCCGCGCTCGGCGGGGAGAATCCGCTGCCGCCACTCCGCAGTCACCAGGAAGTGCACGAGGTCCGCAACCTCGCCGAACTCCCGGCCGACCTGCAGGCGAACATCCGGTACGGCGGCCTGCGCAGCACCCTGCCGTGTCTGGATCAGGACGGCTACGACCGCACGCTCGTCGAGACGGCCCTCCCGTCACTCGTCCTGGAGAACGACCACCTCCGCGCGGTCGTGCTCCCGACCCTCGGCGGACGCCTCTACTCGCTCGTCCAGAAGGCGAGCG
This sequence comes from Kribbella albertanoniae, assembly GCF_004348455.1. Taxonomy (GTDB): domain Bacteria; phylum Actinomycetota; class Actinomycetes; order Propionibacteriales; family Kribbellaceae; genus Kribbella; species Kribbella albertanoniae. The sequence goes on along the minus strand of NZ_SMKA01000175.1, from coordinate 6,899 downwards.
GTCGGGAGCTGCTCTACCGCAACCCCGTCTTCCAGGCCGCGAACCTTGCCCTGCGGAACGCCTGGTTCGCCGGCGGTGTCGAGTGGAACGTTGGCAGCACTGGCCACTGGACCGGCACGTGCTCCCCGATGCACGCGGCCCGCGTCGAAGGCCCGGACGGCACGCCGATCCTGCGGTTGTGGGAGCTGGAGCGAACCCGCAATCTCATTACCCAGCTGGACTTCTGGCTGCCCGCCGACTCCGAGTTCCTGTACGTCGGCGTGCGGCTGCAGAATCCCGCCGATCACGACGTACCGGCGTACTGGTGGTCGAACATCGCGGTCGATCAGTCGGAGCGCACGCGGGTGCTGACCCCGGCGGATCAGGCCTGGCGGTACGGGTACGGCGCTCGGCTGGATCTGATCGATGTGTCCAGCGAACTGACCTACCCGACCTGGCATGACAAGGCGGTCGACTACTTCTTCGAACCGCTCCCCGGCGAGCGACCGTGGATCGCGTCGATCGATGCCGAAGGCAACGGATTGGCGCAGGTGTCGACCGAGCGGTTGCGTGGTCGCAAACTGTTCGTCTGGGGCGAGGCCCCGGGTGGGCGCCGGTGGCAGGAGTGGCTCGCCCCGGGTCTCGAAGGTCCTGGCTATGCGGAGATCCAGGCCGGATTGGCGCGCACGCAGATGGAACACTTGAAGTTGCCGGGGGCAACGTCCTGGCAATGGCTCGAAGCGTACGGGCCAGTGGCGGTGGATCCGGACGCAGCCCACGCGGATGACTGGCAGGTTGCCCGTACGGCGGGTGCTGCGGCACTGCAGGGGGTTCTCGACGGACTGCCGGCGCGGGAGGCGGAGTGGTCGACCGTGATCGATGCGGCGCCGGTGGAGCGACTGTGGGTTGGGTCGGGATGGGGTGCGCTGGAGTTGGCGCGGACCGGGTGGTCGGTGTCTGCGGGGACGCCGTTCGATGCGGACACGATGACCGATCGGGAGCGGGCCTGGTTGCCGTTGCTGGACGGACAATTGCCGGCGACGGACGGCGTACCGGATGGAACGTTGGTTGGGTGGCTGGAGTTGCTGGAGAAGGCGGCGGACAACTGGCTGGTCTGGTATCACCGTGGGGTCGCGCGGTATTACGCCGGTGACGAGGCCGGGGCGCTCGAGGCGTGGCGGGAGTCGGGGGACAACCCGTGGGCGCTGCGGAATCTCGGGTTCGTGACGGGCGAACTCGCGTACTACGAGCGGGCGGTGGTGCTGCTGCCAGAATTGGTGGAGCTGCAGGTCGAGGCGATTGGGGCTGCGCTCAACGCAGACCTTGAGCTCGCGAAGCGGTTCTTGGATGGGCTGTCGGCGGAGGCGGCTGCTGATCCGAGACTGCGGTTGCTGTTCGTGCAGTATTCGCTGGCCACCGGAGATGCGCAGCGGGCGCACGAGTTGCTGGCCGAGGGTATTCAGCTCGCGACCGTGCGTGAGGGAGCGAATCCGCTGACCGACTGCTGGCTGGCCGCTGAAGAGGCGCTCGGGACCGGGCGGCCGGTGCCGCCGGAGTACCAGTTCGGCATGAGTGGAACCTGACGGGACAAATTCCTTGTCCGAACCTGGAACCGAGTACATGTAACCGGCGTCTCACCGACGTGCGGTAAAGGCCGCGCAGTCAGTTTCGACAACGACCGCGTCGCTCGCGGGCGACGCGTCGGGGGTGAGTGCCATGTTGACGATCGTTGTACTCGGTGGGTTCGGCTTGGTGCTGCTGGTCGCCGCCATGATCGTGGCGGATGTGGTCAGCGGTTCCCGGCGTGAGGTGAATCCTTCGGGTAGTGAGGAAAAGACCGCAGGGCGGGTGATCCGGGTCCGCGGCCCGGTGCACGGGCGCCTGCAGGACGGTACCCCGGCCATCTACACCGAGGTCATCGTCGAGTACTACACCCGCCGGGGTGAGGGACCGTTCGAGGTCGCTCGCAAACTCCCGGTCGGGAGCAGGACGTCGTACCAGAAGGGCGATCGAGTGATCGTCGCGTACGACGTGCGCACGCCACGGCGGGGCCGGATCGCCGGTCGCGTCACCCACTGGCCGACATACGGCCCGCGGGCGGGGGATCCGCTGCCACAGCGGTAATTCCCCCGCATCTTGGAGTCCCTCACCTGATGACAGGTGAGGGTTTTGTGATTCAGGCCGGGAAGTGCGGAGCGAGCGTGCTGTAGAGGGCAGGCAGCCCTTGGGACAGGACGTACTCGGCCTCTGCCTCCGGCAGCCGGTCGGCGAGGTGGGCGAGCGCCTCACCCATGGCGATGCTGAGCGTGACCGCCAGCCGGAAATTGCGGCTGTCCTGGGCGCCGAAGCGAGCCACCAGCAGCTCGGAGAACTCGCCGGCGTGCTGATCGTCGTACTCACCCGGCTGGGTCTCCAGATCCGGGTCGCCGAGTCCGCTCAGCACGACCGCGCGGAAGCCCGGGTCGTCGCGATGCATCTCGCGGAACGTCACCATCGTCACGTCGACGGCCTGCCGCCAGCTGGTCACCTCTGCCAGCCGGATGCTCACCGCCTCGGTGTAGCGGGCTTGGTTCCGCCGCTCGATCGCCTGGATCAGGCTGCGCTTGTCGGGGAAGTACCGATAGACGCTGCCGACCGCGATCTCGGCCCGTTTCGCGATCCCGCTCGTCGACGCCGCGTCGTACCCACGCTCGACGACTTCGGCACAGGCCGCGTCCAGGATCCGCTCGACCTGGCGGCTGGCGCGGTCCTGGGTCGGTGTGCGGCGCAGCGGATACGCCGACGATGTCACCATTCGGCCATTGTGCACCGAAACGTCGACAACCCTGGCACCTTCGTATGACAGATTGCCGTCAGATCTGCGTCATGACTCATCGGAGGGAACGCAACAGATGCGCATCAGCAAATCGGTGATCGCCGGTATCGCGACCACCGCGGTCGCCGCGTCCGGCCTGGCCGGCTCGGCCCTGACCACTTCAACGGCCGGTACGTCGGCCGGCGTGAAGCTGAACCAGATCCAGGTGATGGGTTCGCACAACTCCTACCACCGCGAAGTCAGTGACAACGAGAAGAAGATCCAGGTCGGGCAGAACCCCGGCTCGGTCGACCTCTGGTACTCGCACGCCCCGCTCGGGCAGCAGCTCGAGGACCAGAATGTCCGCCAGTTGGAGCTCGACCTGGTCCCGGACCCGAATGGCGGGCTCTACACCTACCCGCTGATCCGTAAGATCGCCGGGCTGCCCGCGCTCACCGACCCGGAGCTGGCCAAGCCCGGTATCAAGGTGATGCACATCGTCGACGTCGACTACAACACCGTCTGCCGCAGCTTCAAGCAGTGCCTGCAGCAGGTGAAGACCTGGTCCGACGCGCACCCGTACGCGGCGCCGGTCGTCATCAGCCTCGAGCTGAAGCAGTCCGACCCGGCGATCGTTGCCCAGGGCGGCGTGAAGGCTCCGCCGTGGGACGCCGGCAACCTGAACAGCATCGACGCGGAGATCCGCTCGGTCTTCAGCGAGAAGCAGTTGCTGTCACCGGACGACGTACGGAAGTCCGGTCTGACGCTGGAGCAGTCGGTCACGACCAAGGGCTGGCCGACGCTGAAGAACGCGGCCGGCAAGGTGCTGTTCTACTTCGACAACGCCGGACCGGGCACTGAACTGCGCAACATCTACCGCGAAGGCAAGCCGAACCTGGAGGGCCGGGCCGTCTTCACCCGCGGTGCCGAGGGTGAGGCGGATGCCGCGATCACCCAGGTCAACGACCCGCGCGCCGCGGGCACGGCCGAGATCCAGCGCCTGGTGAACAAGGGCTACCTGGTGCGGACCCGGTCCGACGAGCCGCTGTCGACGATCCGGAACAACGAGTTCAGCCGGGTCGGGATCGCCTTGGCCAGCGGTGCGCAGTTCGTCAGCACCGACTTCCCGGTGGCCGGGATGGCTTCGCGGTACGACAGCGACTTCGTCGCCGAGCTGCCCGGGGACACTCCCGTACGCTTGAACCCCGTGACCGGGAAGCAAGGAGCACGCGTAGCGGAAAGGTGATCTGAACATGTCGGAGCACGTGGTCGACGTCAGCTGGAGCCGTGGTGAGCACGAGTTCACCTATGACACCTACAGCCGTGATCACGAGTGGCGCTTCGACGGCGGGATCACCGTGCCCGGGTCCGCCAATCCGGCGTACCTGGGCAGTCCCGGGCTGGTCGATCCCGAGGAAGCGTTCGTGGCGGCGATCTCGTCCTGCCACATGCTCACCTTCCTCGCGATCGCGGCCCGCAAGCGGCTGGTGGTCGACTCGTACGACGATCACGCGGTCGGTGTGATGGCGAAGAACGAGGCCGGCCGGGTGGCCGTCACCGCGGTGGCGCTGCACCCGAAGATCGTCTGGGCCGGCGCCGAGCCCGCGGCCGACGTACTGGATCGGTTGCATCATCTGGCGCATCAGGAGTGTTTCATCGCGAACTCGGTGACCACCGAGATCACGGTCGAGCAGTAGCCCCAGGCAACAAAAACCACCCACCGGGTCTGGCCTGAGCCTCGCGCAAGCGGCGTCAGGACAGTCGGTGGGTGGTTTTGCGGTGCATCTCTGTGGTGATGCACCGGGACGGATTCGGCGGCGCTGCACATGGGCGCCTCTGCGTTTCGTGTGCGTCATCCGTGCGGTCCAACTCGGTGGGTAGGACCGTCCGGGTGCGCTGCCGTTTCCGTTCGTCCGGTTCGCGCCAGTTACTGCTCAGCGGCGGCGTCGCTCCGGTCGTCTGTGGTTGTGGTCGTCTCGACGGTCCGGCCGAGCTCGCTGGCCAGCGTCGTCATCATTCGGTGGATCGTCATGCCAGTGAGACGCACGCCGGACCCGGGTATGACGAGAAAACCCGGAAATTTCTCAATGTGACCTAGGCCACTTTGTCCGGACCTACTTTTCGTCGAGCCCGTCCAGCCGCAGCGGGACGAGTTTGCGGGCCTCGTCGTACGACGTCCCGGTCAGCTCGAGCAGGTCGACCACGGTGGAGCGGATCTGGCCGAGCACCACTACCGCGGACAACCCGGCAGGCAGCGGCAGATCCGCCGTACGGCGGCCTAGCTCGCCCAGCACGCGGTGAGCGGCGACCTTGGCGGCGGGCTCGAACAGGGATTCCGCGATCAGGCGGGTGCCGTCGGCGAGCCGGTCCAGGAGCATCGGGTATTCGTCCGGCATCCGTTCATCGCGCCAGACCGACACCGCGCACCGCCGTACCAGGACTCGGATGTTGCGGATCGCGCGGTCCAGCGGGACGACGAGATCGGCGATCTGCTGGACGCGGCCACGGTGCCTGCGGCGGAACGGGGAGAGGCGGACGACCGCGACCCCCTCCGCGGCGGCGCTGCGCAGGTCGTCGAGCATGGCCTCGCTCGCCCGGGCCCGGCGGAGGGCATCGGTCAGCTCGCGCTCGTCACGTTCTTCCGCGTGGGCCTCTTGGTCGGACTTGTCACGGAGGCCGTCGGCGGTCTCGACGAGGATCGCGGAGAGCTCGTTGAGTACCTCGGAAGCTTGTTGCCGTGGGCGCCTGATTGCGGCGGCCGGAGCGATGGTTGCCGCGGCGAGCGCAACCACTCCACCGATCACCGCATCCAGCCAGCGGTCGAACCCTGCGCCGGGGTTGGGCAGCAGGGTGGTGACGATCGCTGCCTGGACGCCGGCCTGGGTGGTCATCAACGTGCCGGCACCGAGCAGTACGGCGATGCTCATGGCGAGCGCGACCACGAAGATGATCTGCGGTACGCCGGTGCCGAAGAACCGGACGAACAGGTCGCCGACCCCGACTCCCACGGCCACCCCGACCATCACCTCGGCGACGCGGCGTAGTCGCTGGCCGAAACTGAAGCCCAGGCAGACCATCGCGGCCACCGGTGCGAAGAACGGTTGGTGGTGGCCAGCGGCGTACCGGGCGAGCGCCCAGGCGACGCCGGCGGCGAGTGCACACTGGGCGATGAAGAAGATCCGGTCGCGCCACCGCTCCAGGCGGCGGCGGACCGAGGCACGCGAACGCCGTGCGGCCTGCGGCGCGATGTCGTCGCGCAACTCCCGCAGCTGGTCCAACGTCAGCCTGACCGGATCCATCCGATCATTGTGCCCGGCTTGATTCATCGGGGCTTGAAGGGAGACTGTGTGTTCATGACGGAGAACAACCGCGAGGACTACGGCAGCTACAGCGTCGACGACGAGGACCAGCTGCAGGCGGAGGACACCCTGAACGACCGTGGGGTGGACGATCTGCTCGACGAGGGCTACTCGCCGCCCGAGAAGTGGTCCGCCGGTGAAGGCTTCGGCACCACCGCCGACGAGGCGCTCCAGGGTGAGTCCCTCGACCAGCGGATCGCTCAGGAAGAGCCCGACGTCGACCCGTACGCCGAGCAGGCCGAAGACGTCGGCGGCCCCGAGGTCGGCACCCGCCGCTCCGGCCGCCTGGTCGCCCCCGACGAAGGCTCCCACGCCGACATCGACTCCGACCTCGTCGCCGAGGACATCGGCTTCGACGGCGCCGCCGCCTCCGCCGAGGAAGCCGCCGTCCACGTGGTCGACGACGAAGAAAACTTCGAACTCGAAGACGACGACGACACCGACCTGTCGGCGTACGAGAACGTAGACCTAGGCGACGTCACCGACCCCGAAAACTGATCCCTAACGTCCGAAAGACCGGAGGCCCGCCCTCCGATCCTTCGGACGTTGTTTCGTGGAACCAGCTAACGTCCGAAAAGGCGGAGGAGGGCCCTCCGATGCTTCGGACGTTATTTCGTGGACCCACCTAACGTCCGAAAAGGCGGAGGAGGGCCCTCCGATGCTTCGGACGTTAGCGGCGGGTGACCGTCACCCGGGTGCCGTGTTTGGGGATGAGGGTGACGTTTTTTGCCTGGGCGGGCTCGGGGCGAGGGTCGGGGGCTTGGAGG
>NZ_SMKA01000174.1 GCF_004348455.1 Kribbella albertanoniae | reverse complement strand
GGCTGGGCCGCTGCGGATCATGGCGGGGGCCGGGCTCGACGTCCTCGAGCGGGCGGACCTGATCGTCGTACCGGGGCGCAATGATTCAACGGCTCGTACGTCGCCGGAGGTGCTGACCGCGCTTCGGGCGGCGGCGGATCGGGGTGCGCGGCTGGCGTCGATCTGTGTGGGTGCGTTCAGCTTGGCTGAGGCCGGGCTGCTGGATGGGAAGGTCGTGACGACGCATTGGCTCGCCGCTGATCGGCTGGCGCGGGAGTATCCGTCGGTCGAGGTCGATCCGGATGTTCTCTACACCGACAACGGATCGATCCTGACGTCGGCCGGGGCGTCTGCGGGGATCGACATGTGTCTGCATGTGGTCGAGAGGGACTACGGTGTCGCGGTCGCGGCGGATGCGGCGCGGCTGGCGGTGGCGCCGCTGCACCGTACGGGTGGGCAGGCGCAGTACATCCTTCGCAATCGGCCGACGCAGCACACGGCGAATCTCGAGCGCGTGCTGGAGTGGATCGAGGAGAACGCCCATCGCCGGCTGGCTCTCAGCGACATCGGCGCGGCTGCGGGGATGAGTGTGCGGACGGTGGCGCGACGGTTTACCGAGGAGACCGGGCAGAGCCCGATCCAGTGGCTGACCGGCGTCCGGATCAGGCATGCCCAGGAGCTCCTCGAGACCACCGACTACACCGTCGAGCGGATCGCGGACAAGGTCGGCTTCCCGACCGCAAGCAACTTCCGCACGCTCTTCGCACAGACGGTCGGAGTGAATCCTGGCGCCTACCGCCGCACCTTCCGACCGCCTGCGTCGGCCGCTACGCGCAGGGACCTTCTAGTGCCTACAGGCCGGTGAGCCATTCTTCGAAGGATGGACCGGCGAGTTTGGCGTGTGGCCCAGGCAGTAGGCCGTCGCCGGCCAGGAGGTCGCGATCGGGGTCGTCGGGGGTACTGACCTCGTTGACCTTGGCCGGCCCGCCGCGGCGTGCTGCCAGCAGTTGGGCCACGTCAACGAGCCTTTCGACCCGCGGTCCTGCGACTTCTGGGAAGGCCGTCCCGGGGTCGGCGGGGTTCACCGCCAGGTCGGCGAGGACCTCGGCGACGGTCCGGGCAGCGACGAGCTGCGTGCGCATCGCCGGGACGGAGGCGGTGTCACCTTGGGTGCCCCAGGCAAGGAATTGCTCGACGAACTCGTGGAACTGGGCCGCGCGCACGATCAGCGCCGGAATCGGTCCGTTGAGCAGGGCTTGCTCCTGGACCACCTTGGCCGCGTAGTAGCCACCGAACCCGCCGCCCGAACCGGGGGCACCGCTGAACCGGTCGCAGCCGATGATCGAGACGCCCAGAATACGTCGTACGCCGGCTTGTTGACCGGCCTTGAGGAGGTTGTGTGCGGACGCGAGGAAGAACTCGGTCGCCTCGTCCTTGTCGGGCGAAGCCCCGGTGGCAGCGTCGACGACGGTATCCACACCCGCCAAGGCGTCCTCCAGCCCTTTGCCGCTGACCAGGTCGACGCCGTTCGAGCGCGAGATCGAGACGACCTGGTGCCCGGAGCTCTCCAGCAGGTCGACCAGGTGGCTGCCGAGGTGACCCGTTCCGCCAGTGACCGCAAACTTCTGCTGTGTGTTCATCCGCCGCCGGTATCCATCGCGACAGCTCCCAAACGGGTCGCTGTCAACGGCGGAGGTGACTCGTGACGACCACTGCGATCTCGAACAGGGCTATCGCCGTACCGAGAGATGCTGCGAACAGACCGAGCCGTGAGGTTCCGATCATCGCCAGTGATACCGCCGCGCTCAGGCAGACAATGAAGGCGCCGACTGCAGCTGCTACGTCCAACCAGTCGCGGCGGGACCTCATCAGCGATCACCTTGCCTAGCGCGGGAACGGCCGGTCAGCGGGCCGATGCGATGAGCTGTCGGTCGCTGACTACACCCCAGTGCCCACTGGGAGCGGAGCTGAAGCGCGACTTTCGGTGGTCAGGTATGTCCAGAAGTACGACGGCTTGCGGACGGCGGCTGGCTAGCGTCGTCGGCATGGGATATTCCAGGCGGCAGATGTTGGGAATCGTGCCGGTGGCGGCAGTGTCCGCGGCTTGGCCGGGGGTGGCGGCGGCCGTGCGGCCGGATGGTGGGGCGGTGCTGATTCGGGACGTGCGGATCTTCGACGGTCGGCGGATGCTGGACGGTCGGCGGTCGGTGCTGATCCGTGATGGGGTGATCGCGGCAATCGGCGACCGTGGTCTGGTTGGTGACGGTATGAAAGTGGTCGACGGCCGGGGTGGGACGTTGCTGCCCGGGCTGATCGAGAGTCATGTGCATACGTTCGAAGGCAGTTCGGCGGATGCGCTGCGGTTCGGGGTAACGACGGAGCTGGAGATGTTCGGCGAGCCCGGTCAGCTCGCGGTAGCGAAGCAGCGGAGGCGGTCGCGGAAGCGGGTGACGGCGGCCGACCTCTGGTCCGCGGGGAACGGCGTGACCGTACCGGGCGGGCATCCGGTCAACCCGGGGTACGAGTTCCCGCGGGTCCTGCCCGAGACCGACCTGGACCGCTTCGTCGCCGACCGCCTGCAGGAGGGGTCGGACTACCTCAAGTTCGTGTACGAACCGGGCGATCCGCCGGACCGGCCGCTGCCGTCGCTGAGTCTGGAGCAGGTGACCGCGACGATCCGGGCAGCGCATCGCCGAGGGCGGCTCGCGGTCGGGCATGTGGAGAAACTCAAGCTGTACGTCGAAGCTGTCCTGGCCGGCGCCGATGGGATCGTGCACGTGCCGTACAACGCGGTGGCCAGCGCCGCCGAGGTCGAGACCATCCGGCAGACCGGCAGTTTCGCCGTACCGACGCTCTCGGTCGTCGACTGGGGTCTCGGCGCGAAGTCGCTCCTCGCCGACGACCGGATCACCCCTTGGCTGAGCCCGACCCAGCAGTACCTGCTCTCCCAGGAACCGCCGGACCGCCCCGGCCGACCGGACTTCCTCGGCATCGCGTCAGCTAACGTACGTCGCTTCCACGCGGCCGGCATCCCCGTCCTCGCCGGTGCCGATGCGCCGGTCCGCGCGAACGTGAGTGGTGCCAGCCTGTTCACCGAGCTTGAGCATCTGGTCCGAGCCGGCCTCACCCCGGCCGAGGCCCTCACCGCCGCGACTGCCGCGCCGGCCCGCCACTTCCGCCTGACCGACCGAGGCCGCATCACGCCGGGCCGCCGCGCCGACCTCGTCCTGACCACCGACGACCCGACTCAGGACATCACCAACCTCCGCACCCTGCACACCATCTGGAAGAACGGCCACCAGGTCGATCGCACCCCACCGCCGGAGGAGGAGAGCTAGCGGTTGGTACGGCGTTCCAGCGCGTCGATGACGGTTGGGCAGATGTCGACGCCGTACAGCCTCTCGATGCTCTGAACGCCGCCCGGGCTCTCCGCGTTGATCTCCACCACCTTGCTGCCGATCACGTCGATGCCGACGAAGAACATGCCGTCGGCAACGAGTTTCTCGCTCATCGCCTCGATGATGCCGCGTTCGGCGGCGCCGATCTCGAGCGGGACGGGGTGCCCGCCGGTGCTGATGTTGGCCCGCGGGTCGTTCCCGGTCGGGACCCGGCGGAACGCGGCCGGCTTGCCGTCGCACTCGAGCAGCCGGCCCTCGAGCAGGAAGATCCGGGCGTCGCCGTCCTCGCCGCCGTCGACGAACTCCTGCGCGATCGCATAGCCGTCCTCGAGCACGGCCTCCGTCATCTGGGCGAGGTTCGCCTCGTCCTGGTCCTCGATCATGAACACGTTCCGGCCCTTGGATCCGTACAGCGGCTTGACGACGCAGTGGCCGACCTCAGCGGCGAATTGTTCGATCGCTTCCGGGTCGCGGGTCACCAGCGACCGCGGCCGGATCTTGGCCGGGAACTCCTCGAGGTAGAGCTTGCTCGTGGCGCGGCCGAGACACGAAGGATTGTTCACCACAGTGACGCCGCGAGACTCGAGCAGTTGGCCGAAGACCACGCCCAGCGGGCTGGCCCACGGCCGGTCCCGCAGATCGTCGATCGATTCGTTGCGCAGGAACAGGGCATCGAGATCATCCAGCACGAGCCGCTCGGCGTCGCGCTCCTTGATGCGGTCCATGAAGGTCGCGAGTGTGTCGTCATCCTGAAACTCCGCGGCCCGGGCCCGGGCCGTCAGCTCCCCGTCGCCCGGACCGGCATCGACATCGCCGACACCGACGTACCAAACCTGATGACCACCCTGTACGGCGGCCCGGGCGAGGCGCGTGGTCGTGTATTCGTCGATCTCGGTCGGGACATCGTTGACGAAGAAGGCCAGTTTCATGCCGCAACCCCTTCGTACAGGTCGGTGACCGAAGCCCCCGCGCGCAGTCTGTCCAGGCGCTCCTGAGCGCCGGGCACCTCCAGCCACCGCGGCCGGACCCACGGCTCTACGAGGACGCCACGGTCGAGCAGGTCCTGGATCAGCGGGACGTGGTCCAGGGCGAGCTTGCCGACGAAGAGCGGGTCGAGGCTGTTGCCTTCAGCAAGTGTTTCGAGGATGCGGGTGATCCCGCGCAGGTAGATCGCGTCCTTCACGGAACCGCCACCGACGACGACCCGGATCGCGATCGACCAGGCCGTCTTGGTCGGGATCCGGTGATCCGCCCGGAGCGATTCGAAGATGTCCAGGAACTCCACACCTTCAAGCATCTTGCCCACGGCAACCACTCTGGCCGCGAGCACCCGGAGCCGCCGCGGATCCAGTCCACCGGCCAGGTACTCGGCGAGAACGGCAAGGCCCTCCTGGGTCTCGTCGTACCCAGGCAGCCCGATCTTCAGCAGGGTCAGCGGTTGCCGGGCACCGTTCTGGTAGGTGACGACATGGGTTCCGACCTCGTGGTGCAGCAGGGGCTCGACCCGGTCCGCGCGGATGGCGGCGGTCTCGGGGATGAGCAGCCGGCCGAACGAGACCATCAGCTCGGACACGTCCTCGCGCACCTCGACGTAGGCCGGGAAGTCCGGATAGACCGCCTGGTATCGATCGAACTCCTCCTGCGCCGCCTGGGCGAACGCACCGGCCGTGACACTGCGACTACTGGGAGCCTGCGGCGGGATGAGCTTGAGCAACTCCTCCGCCGCGGCCGCGAGCGGCGGCGCCACCTCGCCGTACAGCTGCAATGAGCCATACACGAACCGTGACGTGTCACGGTCCTCCAGGATCGTGATCTCGCGTGCGATCTCGTCCCGCTTCGCCCGGAAGAGCGTGTGCAACGCAGGATCGTCGATCTTCTCGATCTCGAGGTCGTACAGCTGACGCCGTACCAGGTCAGGCTCGAACTCCAGCGGCCGCAGCCGCAACGTAGGCGCCGACCCGAAGTCCCCCCGCTCGAAGTCCGCCCACGCCTCCGCCGCGTTGACCGGCGTCAGATTGAGCAAAAGATCCAGCCTCCGCTCGATCGCCGTCAGTTCACCATCAATCTCAACAGCCGCCCCCAGCCGCTGATCCGAAGCAGTCATCCACCGCCCGTACCCACCAACAAGCACCGACAACCCGGCTCGGCTCGAGCGGGCGGCGATGAGAAAGCATTTTGTTTAATTGCGTTGGATTGTGTGGTCAGTCGGAGAGGAGGGCCGAGAGTTGGGGGGAGTAGGCGCGGTGCAGGACGAGGGCTGCGCCGCCGACGACGGCGGCGTCGGCTCCGAGGGGGGAGAGGACCACGTCGACGCCTCGGATGTGCCTGGACATCGCGCGGGTGGCCACGGCTTGGCGGGCGGTTTCGGCGTAGCGGTCGCCGATGTGGCGGATGCCGTGGCCGCCGAGGACGACCAGGTCCACGTCGGTCACGTTGACGACGTTCACGACCGTGGTGGCGACGCGGTCGGCCGCTTGCGCGAGGACGCCGGCGGCCAGCGGGTCGTTAGCCTCTGCCGCGTCGTGGATCGCCAGGACGTCGACGGTGGCGGGGGCGATGCGGAATCGTTCGGCCAGCGTGCTCGGGCTGCCGGCGATGAGCCTGCGGTGGGTCTCGGCGACGATCGCGGCCGGGCGGGCCACGGTCTCCAGGCAGCCGCGGTTGCCGCAGTAGCACTCCAGCCCATCCGGTACGACGGAAGTGTGGCCGAACTCGGCCGCGTTGAACGATCCACCTCGGTAAACCTGCTGGTTCAGGATCAGGCCGCCACCGATGCCCGTACCGAAGAAGAAGTAGGCGAAATTGGCGACGCTGCGACCGGCTCCGGCCCAGCGCTCGCCGATGGCGGCGGCGGAAGCATCGTTGTCCAGGGTCACGGTCATGCCGGTGGCGTCGCTCAGCAGCTGCTTGATCGGGACCCGGTTCCAGTGCGCCAACTGCGGTGGCGAGACCACCGTCCCGTGTTCCTGGTCGATCGGTCCTGGGCTGGCCAGGCCGAGCCCGAGGACACGGTCGGGACGGACTGCGGCCAGCCCGAGAACCTCCTGGACCAGGCTCGCCATCGACGCGATGACCTCGTCCGGATCGGCGCCTGCCGGTGTCGGCAGCCGCTTGGTGACGAGTGGCCGGCCGCGCAGATCCACGGCGACGCAGGCGAGCTCCGCGGGATCGAAATGCAGTCCGATCGCGCATCCCGCGTCGGCATTGATGCGCAGGATCGTGCGCGGCTTGCCGGAGCTGTTCACCCGGCTGGCGCCGTCCTCGCGCACGATGCCCTCGTCGAGCAGCCGGCGGACGATCCCCGAGACGGCCTGGGGAGTGAGGCCGGTGTGCTGGGCGATCTCCTGCCGGCTGATGCCGTCGGCCCGCTGGATCTGCTCCAGCACCACCGCCTGGTTGTACCGCCCGACCTTGGGGAGGTTCGTACCTGCTTGTCGCACCCGTTGCCCTCCAGATCACTGATCGACGCCAGTCTCCCGCAGAGTGTTGACGAAGTAAATCAATTGGATTTACTGTCCTCGCCAGGATGAGGTCGCGACACCCAGGAGTCCCGGAGACAGTGATGCCGATGCAAAGCCCTGCCCGATGAGCGCCGCTCCGGTGCTGCTCGAGATGCGCTCGATCACCAAGACGTTCCCCGGTGTGAAGGCGCTGGCCGACGTGAACCTGGTGGTCCGCGAGGGCGAGATCCACGCCATCTGCGGGGAGAACGGCGCCGGGAAGTCGACGCTGATGAAGGTGCTCAGCGGCGTCTACCCGTACGGCGACTACAGCGGCGAGATCCGGTACCGGGGCGAGGAGGCCCGGTTCGGCGACATCCGGGCCAGCGAGAACTCCGGGATCGTGATCATCCACCAGGAGCTGGCGCTGATTCCCGGGATGTCGATCACCGAGAACATCTTCCTCGGCAACGAGCCACGCAAGGGCGTCGCGATCGACTGGAAGACCGCTCAGCGCCGCGCGCTGGAGCTGATGAAGCTGGTCGGCCTCAAGGAAGACCCTGACACGCTCATCAAGGACATCGGCGTTGGCAAGCAGCAGCTGATCGAGATCGCCAAGGCGTTCGCGAAGGACGTCAAGCTGCTGATCCTGGACGAGCCGACCGCCGCGCTGAACGAGTCCGACTCGCAGCAGTTGCTGGACCTGCTGCGCGAGTTCAAGACCCAGGGCATCACCTCGATCATCATTTCGCACAAGCTGAACGAGATCGAGGCGATCGCCGACTCGATCACCATCCTGCGCGACGGGAAGACGATCGAGACCCTCGACGTCAAGGCCGACGGGGTGAACGAGGACCGGATCGTGCGCGGCATGGTGGGCCGCGACATGAGCAGCCGGTTCCCCGACTACACCCCGAACGTCGGCGAGGTCTTCTTCGAGGTCCGCGACTGGACCGTCCGGCACCCGATCGCCCATGACCGGCTGGTGTGCAAGCAGGCCAACTTCTCGGTACGGCGGGGTGAGGTGGTCGGATTCGCCGGCCTGATGGGCGCCGGGCGGACCGAGCTCGCGATGAGCCTGTTCGGCCGGTCCTACGGCACCTGGCTGAGCGGCCAGGTCTTCAAGGACGGCCGGCAGATCCAGCTGCGGACGGTGTCCGAGGCCATCGAGAACGGCCTGGCCTACGTGAGCGAGGACCGCAAGGCGATCGGTCTCAACCTGCTCGATGACATCAAGACCTCGATCGTGGCGGCCAAACCGGCCAAGATCGCGCGCCACGGCGTCATCGACGAGGTGGCCGAGCACCGGGTCGCCGAGGAGTACCGGCAGGAGCTGCGGATCAAGACACCGTCGGTCGACGAGGGCATCTCGAAGCTCTCCGGCGGGAACCAGCAGAAGGTCGTGCTGGCCAAGTGGATGTTCACCGATCCGGACCTGCTGATCCTCGACGAGCCGACCCGCGGGATCGACGTCGGGGCCAAGTTCGAGATCTACGGGATCATCCACCGGCTCGCCGAGCAGGGGAAGGGTGTCGTGGTGATCTCCTCGGAACTGCCCGAGCTGATCGGCCTGTGCGACCGCATCTACACCGTGTTCGAAGGAACCATCACCGGTGAGGTCGCCCGCGCGGACGCCGATCCCGAACGCCTGATGAAGCAGATGACCACTACGAAGAAGATGCCGGTGTGATGAGCGGACTCCAAGACCTCAAGAAGAACCTCTTCGGAGGGACCACCTCTGTCGGCCGCCAGTTCGGCATGATCTTCACCCTGGTGGCGATCGTCCTGCTGTTCCAGGTGCTGACCGACGGTCTCACGCTGACCTCGGGCAACCTGATCGCGGTGGTCAGCCAGTACTCCTACATCCTGATCCTCGCGATCGGCATGCTGATGGTGATCGTTGCCGGACACATCGACCTGTCAGTCGGGTCGGTGGCCGCGTTCACCGGGATCGTGGTCGCGAAGGCAATCCAGAACTTCGACGTACCGTGGCCGCTGGGGATCGTGCTGGGCCTGGTGGTCGGCGCGCTCATCGGTGCCTGGCAAGGCTTCTGGGTCGCCTACATCGGCGTACCGGCGTTCATCGTGACGTTGGCCGGCATGCTGTTGTTCCGCGGTGGCAATCAATTCATCGGCAACGCGGACACCGTCCCGGTCCCGGAGGGGTTCCGCACGATCGGCGCGGGCTACCTGCCCGAGGTCGGGCCGGCCACGGGCTACAACAACCTGACTCTGCTCCTCGGCCTGATCGGTTGTCTCGCAGTGGCGTGGCGCGAGTGGCAGGCCCGGCGTACCCGGCAGGAGATGGGCGCGGAGCCCGCTCCGCTGTGGATCTCGGGTGTGCGGCTCGCCGTGATGGTGGGCGTCATCATCTTCGCCACCCTGCGGTTCGCCGGCGGGCGGGTCGGCACCAGCTTGCCGGTGTCGGGCATCATCCTGATCGGCCTTGTGCTCATCTACTCGTTCTACACGCGCAACACCGTGTCCGGACGGCGGATCTACGCGGTCGGCGGCAACGCACGCGCTGCCGAGCTGTCCGGCGTGAAGCTGCAGCGGGTCAACTTCTTCGTGATGACCAACATGGGGATCCTCGCAGCCCTGGCCGGCATGATCTTCGTCGCGCGGTCGGCGGCCTCCGGCCCGCAGGACGGTCTGAGCTGGGAGCTCGACGCGATCGCGGCCGTGTTCATCGGCGGCGCCGCGGTCTCCGGCGGGCTGGGGACCGTCAGCGGCTCGATCGTCGGCGGTCTGGTGATGGCCCTGCTCAACAACGGCCTGCAGCTGATGGGCGTCGGCGTCGACCTGGTCCAGATGATCAAGGGCCTGGTGCTGCTGTTCGCCGTCGCACTCGACGTCTACAACAAGAGCCAAGGACGGTTCTCCGTCATCGATTCGATCACACGTCCGTTCCGGCGGGAGGGACCGCCCGCAGCGCCGGTCCCGGCCGATGTGTCCCGGCCGAACGACAAGACCCCGGCCGCCAGCTGAGGTATCCACACGCCCGCGAAAGCGGACACTCCCGCCGACCTGGTACGGCGGGAGCCCACGAAAGGTATCCACGATGTACAAGTTCCTCACCAAGGCGGTCGCGGTCGGTTCCGTCGCCGTACTCGCTCTCGGCGCCGCGGCCTGCGGCAACACCCGCGAGGGCGAAGGCACCTCCGGCGATGCGCCGAAGGGCTTCGCGGCGGACTCCCTGATCGGGGTCGCCCTGCCATCGAAGACGTCGGAGAACTGGGTGCTGGCCGGTGACCTGTTCACCAACGGCCTCAAGGAAGCGGGCTTCAAGTCCGACGTCCAGTACGCCGGTGCTTCGACGACTGTCGCCGACCAGCAGGGCCAGATCTCGTCCATGGTCACCAAGGGCGCGAAGGTGATCGTGATCGGCGCGACCGATGCCGCGCAGCTGTCCACCCAGGTGAAGCAGGCCAAGGAGTCCGGCGCGGTCGTCATCGCCTACGACCGGCTCATCACCAACACCGGTGACCTGGACTACTACATCGCGTTCGACAACTTCAAGGTCGGCCAGCTGCAGGGCCAGGCCCTGCTGGACGGCATGAAGGCCAAGAAGGCGACCGGCCCGTGGACCATCGAGCTGTTCTCGGGCTCGCCCGACGACAACAACTCCGCGGTCTTCTTCAACGGTGCGATGGACGTCCTGAAGCCGCTGATCGACAAGGGTGAGGTCGTCGTCGGCTCCGGTCAGAAGGACATCAAGCAGACCGCCATCCAGGGCTGGAAGGCCGAAGGCGCTCAGCAGCGGATGGACTCGCTGCTGACCTCGACGTACACCAGCAATAAGACCCTGGACGGCGTCCTCTCGCCGAACGACACCCTCGCCCGGGCGATCCTGACCTCGGTCAAGGGCGCCGGCAAGCCGACCCCGGTCGTCACCGGTCAGGACTCCGAGGTCGAGTCGGTCAAGTCGATCATGGCCGGCCAGCAGTACTCGACCATCAACAAGGACACCCGCAAGCTGGTCGCCGAGACCATCACCATGATCAAGGCCCTGCAGACCGGCGGCACTCCGCAGGTCAACGACACCAAGACCTACAACAACGGTGTCAAGGTCGTCCCGTCCTTCCTGCTCCCGCCGGTCATCGTGACGAAGGCCAACGCAGCCGAGGCGTACGCGAACGACCCGAAGCTCGCCCCGCTCACGAAGTAACTCTGTACGGCGCCCGCCTGGCTCTTCAGGCGGGCGCCTTTCCGTCTCGGCCGGGATCTGTGTCGAATCTTGACGATTCGCTGACCGGACCATGACGTGCGGTGTGCCACCTTGGGGTCTGTGCTGGTTCTCCTGGTTGAAGATGATCCCGCGATCGCGGGCGCCTTGTCCGACGGGCTGCCTCGGTACGGTTTCGAGGTCCGGCACGTGACCACCGGTGCGGAGGCGCTGGCCTCGCACCCGGCGGCCGGGGTGGTGCTGCTCGATCTGGGACTACCTGATGCCGACGGCATCGATATCTGCCGCCGGATCCGGGCGGTCAGCGACGTACCGTTGATCATCATCACTGCCCGCTCGGACGAGATCGAGCGGGTTGTGGGGCTCGAGATCGGGGCGGACGACTACGTGTCGAAGCCGTTCGGGTTGCGCGAGCTGGTGGCGCGGATCCGCGCGGTCACGCGGCGTACGGCGGTGCGGGATCAGGCTGTCACGGCGACGCCGGTGGACACTCAGCAGCTCGGCGCGATGACGCTTGATCGAGCGGCCCGGCGGGTGTTCGTGGCCGGTGCGGAGGTCTCATTGACACCGAGGGAGTTCGATCTGCTCGCGTTGCTGGCGTCACGGCCGGGAGCCGTTCATACCAGGGAGCAATTGATCGAGGAGGTCTGGGACAGCAACTGGTTCGGATCCACTCGCACGCTGGACGTGCACGTCGGTTCGCTGCGCAAGAAGCTCGCCGGGGCGATCGACGTACAGACGGTTCGTGGTGTCGGCTTCCGGCTTGAGCAGGACGGCGGATGAAGCTTCGGCTGGTCGCGAGCTATGTGGTCTTGGTGGCCATCGCCTTGGCGCTGTTCACCATTCCGGTCGCGGCGAGTTCGGCGTCGATCTTGCGGTCGACGCTGGAGCAGACGGCTGAGCGAGAGGCGAGGTTGTTCGCTCCGCTGGTCGTCCGGACGGATCCGGCCGCCAGGCAGGCGATCGTCGACCGGACTCGGGACTTCGAGAGTGCGACCGGTTCACAGGTTCGGTTGATCTCGGCCAGGGGGAACGACGTACAGGTCAATCAGGCGTTGGCCGGGGGAGATCCGGGTCCGCGCTGGAGTGCCGATGCGGTGAGCGTCGTGCTGCCGGTCAAATCGGGCAGCCGCACCGTCGCCGCCGTACAGATCGTCTCGCCGGCGAGGGAGGTCAACGCGCAGATTGCGCAGATCTGGCGGTTCCGGCTGCTCACCGGTGGTGGGGTATTGCTGGCGGCGAGCGCGATCGCCGTACTGATTGCCAGCACGATTGCCCGGCCGCTCAAGCGTCTCGATGCCGTGGCTCGCCGCATCGGCGAGGGCGACTATTCGGCCCGCGCCGAGACCAAGGGGGCGCCCGAGATCGCGACGCTGGCGCGGACGCTCAACAACAGTGCTCGGCAAACGGATGCGCTGTTGGGTTCGCAACGGGCGTTCGTTGCCGATGCCTCCCACCAGCTTCGTACGCCGCTCGCTGCCATGCGACTGACTCTCGACAACATCCGCGACACCAGTGACGACCCGCAGCTGAGTGAACGGATCGCTACCGTCGACGCCGAGATCCACCGGATGAGCCGGATGGTCGAGGGGCTGCTCACCCTGGCCCGCGCCGAGTCCACCACGACCGCGGCGCAGTGCGTCGACCTTGCGGAGGTGGTCGATGCCCGCAGCTCGACCTGGTCCGCTGCGATGGACGATGCCGGGGTCACCCTGCACGTCGACGTCGAACGGCCTTGCAAGATCACCGCGACTCCGGGCGCGATGGAGCAGGTCCTCGACAACATTCTCAGCAACGCTCTCACCGCTGCGCCCGCCGGCAGCAGCGTCGTACTGCGGGCCCGCCGCCATGGCTCGGTCGTTGACCTCGTGATCCGCGATCAGGGGGCTGGGATGACCGACGAGCAGCGCGGTCGCGCCTTCGATCGATTCTGGCGAGCTGGTCCGCCCGGCACTGGGACCGGCCTCGGGCTCGCGATCGTCCGCCAGCTGGTCGAACATGACGCCGGGACCGTTGAGCTGCGGCCCGCGGAGGGCGGCGGACTCGACGTACGGATCAGTCTGGGCGCCTGGCAACCGCCTGCCAAACGCTGACGCGATCCTGCTGTAATCCACACCCTTTCTTGGCTGATCGTTGCATGGCGCAACGGAAGTCTGGAGGCATCGAGAACGCCACCAGCCAAGGAGAAACTCAGTGAGGAACCCCACCGCCCGCCGCGTCCAGCTCGTAGCAGTCGCTCTTCTCGCGACGACCGCACTGACCGCACTGACCGCCTGCAGCAGCGCCGACGCCGCCACGGCGGCCAGGCCGACGACGCAGGAGATTACCGCCCTGTTCGACCAGTGGAACACCGCGCTGAAGGGCGACGCTCAGGGCGTGGCCGACCTGTACGCCGACAACGGCGTACTGCTGCCGACGCTGAGCCCCGTCGTCCGCACCGACCGCGAACAGATCAAGGAATACTTCGTCGAGGACTTCCTGCCCAAGAAGCCGACCGGGACGATCACCGAGTCCCACGTCCGCGTCATCGACGAGGACTCGGCCAGCCACAGCGGCAACTACACCTTCACCCTGACTGACAAGGACGGCGACCAGACCAAGGTCGACGCCCGATTCACCTACATCTACGAAAAGATCGACGGCAAGTGGCTGATCACCGAACACCACTCGTCCGTCACTCCGGACAAGCCCTGACCCGTTGCCCTCGGCCCCTGCCTTCAGAGGTGGGGGCGCAGGCGGGAGCGGGCCAGGACGGCCTGGATCCGGTCCGGGAGGCAGAGTTTGGCCAGCACGCTGGAGACGTGGACCTTGACGGTGCTTCGGCTGATGACGAGGCGTTCGGCGATCTCCTGGTTGGACAGGCCGAGGGCGACGAGGTCGAAGACTTCGCGTTCCCGGTCGGTCAGGTGTTGCAGCGCTTGCAGGAGGGCTTGGTCTTCGGCGCTGGGGAGGTCGGGGCGGAGGGCTTCGATCAGGCGGGTGGTTGTTTCCGGGGCCAGTACTGAGTTGCCTGCGGCAACGACGCGGATGCCGTCGCGGAGACGCTCGCTCGGGGCGTCCTTGAGGAGGAATCCACTCGCGCCTGCCTGGAGAGCGGCGTACACGTAGCTGTCGAGGTCGTAGGTGGTGAGGATGAGGACGCGCGTGCGGGGGCTGGCTGCCACGATCCGGCGGGTGGCCTCGATGCCGTCGAGGACCGGCATCCGGATGTCCATGAGGACGACGTCGGGGGAGTGGAGCTGAGCGGCCTCGATCGCTTCCCGGCCGTTGCCCGCGACGGCAACGACCTCGAGGTCGGGCGCCACATCGACCAGACGGCTGAGGGCTTCGCGCAGGAGCTCCTCGTCGTCGCAGACCACGACCCGTACGGCGGCGGTCACGAGCCACCGCCCGAGCGGACCGGCTGGCGGAGGGGCAGCGTGGCGTAGACGGCGAAGCCGGTCTTCGTGGGGCCCGCGTGCAGCGTCCCGCCGAGCAGCTCGACGCGCTCGCGCAACCCCACCAGGCCGGTACCGCGCGCGGTCCGCGTCTGACGGCGGTCGCGGGGTAGTTCGTTCACGACCTCGATCTCCAGGGCTCCTGTCAGGTAGGTCAGGCGGACGTTCGTCGGTACGGCGCCGGCGTGCTTCGCCACGTTGGTCAGGGATTCCTGGACGACTCGGTAGGCGGCGAGTTCGATACTCGTGTCTGCCTGCCGCACCTCGCCTTGGCGGTCGACGGTGACCTGCGGTCCGCTCGACGGAATCCGGTCGACGAGTTCGTCGAGCTGGTTCAGGTCGGGTGGCGGACGCAGTTCGTCGGGGGTCTCGGTGCGCAGTACGCCGAGGAGTCGGCGCAGCTCGGCGAGCGAATCCCGGCCGGTGTCGGCGACGCGGTACAGGGTCTGCCTCGCGGCGGCCTCGTCACCGGTCTCCGCGCCGGCCTCGGCATCGAGCACCATCCGGGTGACGGAGTGGTTGAGGATGTCGTGCAACTCCCTGGCGAGTAGCGCCCGCTCTCGATCCGCGGCTCGTTGCTCAGCGACGGCCCGCTCCTCGGCCAGCCGGCTGGAGGTCTCGCGCAGTTCGGAGATGCGTGAGCGTTGCGAAGCCTCGAACCGGCCGCTGATCCAGAAGCCGATGAAGCACATCACCATCGCGCCGGCCATCGGCAGCATCCTGGTGTTGCCGATCGACAGAGCCACCGCGACCGCGCAGTAGCCGAGGCCGGCCGACAATGCGACGATTCGCCCGCGCCGGTCGGCCCAGGAGGCCGCGTAGTACGCGGCGATGATGACGCCGAAGGTCAGCACGTTGCCGCCCGCGAAGAAGATGCCGGCCTCCAGCGCGATGATCACGAGCATCATCGCGGCGGGGAAGCGGCGGGCCCAGGTCAGCGCGATAGCCTGGGCCAGTCCGCCGACCAGCGCGACCACACCCGCGGAGTCGAAGCGCTGGAAGTTGACCACCGCGGCCAGGAGCGGGAAGGTGGCCGTGACCAGGTGGTTGACTTGGGCAACCGACAGCGGCACCGGCCGGAGCCGGCGCCTGTGGGCGGTCAGGCCCACTGCCACGTGTCGCGTCGACGCCCCGGCCTGGTCCTCCACCACAGATACCCTCCCAGCGGTACGACGGCCGCCAACGGCAGCAGGCCTACTGCCCAGGCTAGTGCCCCAGGCGGTCCCGGACGGCTGCCGACCGGGACTTCGAGTACGCCGGTACCGGGACCGTCCGGTCCGGCGAGGGTGAACTCGAAGCGCCAGATACCGGGCTGGTTGAGGGCGACAATGTCGAAGCCCCACTGGTCGAGTGCTCTCGGATGCCGGGCGAGCTCGGTGCCGTCATCCGTGGACTGCTGCTGCGGCCGTAACACTTCGCCGTCCGGCGCGACGGGCTTCAGGCTGGCTTTGAGTCCGGTGATGCCCTGCTGGGTTTCGAACAGGAAGTCGAGTGAGCGTTCGGAACGCAGGGGCCATCGGCTGAACGAGGTGCGGACTTGGTAGGGGCCGACTGTGGTGAGTTCGGTGTGCACGATGTCGAGTGGTTCGGCCTCTGTGCCTCGAGCATAGGCTGGTGTGACTCCGGATGTTGCGGCGAGGAATGCGGCAAGGGCTAACAGGATGCGCTTAGACATGGCTCAGTTCCTTACTTTCCTGGGTCGCCGCGGCCCGGCCGAGGCTTCCCAGCTGCCAGCCGATCCGTGCGGCCAGCGCGCCGACGAGCGGACCGGCGACGAGGGTGAGCGGATCGGGTTCGAAGACCGGGACGATGAAGTAGCCGAGGGCAACCAAGGTGCCCGCGACCGCACCGAGCATGGGGACGACGGTCTTGGGGGCCCAGTTGCGCCGTACAGCGAAATGCATGCCCACGGCAAAGGCCAGTGCT
This sequence comes from Kribbella albertanoniae, assembly GCF_004348455.1. Lineage (GTDB taxonomy): Bacteria > Actinomycetota > Actinomycetes > Propionibacteriales > Kribbellaceae > Kribbella > Kribbella albertanoniae. Next base: position 3,257 of record NZ_SMKA01000174.1, on the reverse strand, counting down.
GCCAACGGCGTCGCCATCGGGAAGGTGATCGGCATCACCGGGACGCCGACCACATAATCACGCAACCCCAGCCCGAGCGATTCGGCGTACAGCTTGGTGGCAGGCATCGGGAAGACCCACAGGACGACCTGTACGACGGTGTACGTCGCGGCGATCATCGCCACGGCCTTGGGGCTCCGGAGTGCGCCGGCGGTCGCCGCGACCAGGATCACCGCCACGGCAGTGATGGCGAGTACGACGGAGTGGATGCCGGGGAGGGGCGGGGTCGAATAGGCAAGGAACACCAGCGACGCAAGGGATGCTGCGACGGCCGCGGCCAGGCCGAACCTGCCGGATGCACTGCGACGCATCATCATGAACGCCAGTGTCAGGCCGACCGTGTCGAACAGGCTCATCAACGACATCGCCACATGCGGAGGCGAGGTCGGTGTCACGTCGAAGCCGTAGACCGTGTGCCACCACAGATCCGCCAGGCCGTAGAGCAGTCCGACGGCGGCCGCCGTACCGCAGAGGAGGAAGGGCAGTGGTGCGCGGAAGACGCGCAGTACGGTGATGGCCCCTGCTCGGTCTGCTGCTCGGGTGGTCAGGAGTACGACGGCCAGTGCGGTGGTGCCGCTGATCGCCGAGCCCAGGTACATGACGAGGTGGGGGAGCGTGAAGAACGTGTCGGGCCCGACATCGGAGTGCCATTGGATGTCCCAGACGAGACCGACGCCGGCGACGGTTGTGCCGAGCAACAACAGCCAGGCGCCGACGCGTTCTCGGCGTGGTGGTTCGTTGATCATGCGGTTCCCTTCAGCTCTTCACGGAGGCGGTGATGGTGATCGTGTCGGCGCCCAGCCGGACGGTGAGTTCCCAGGTCCCGGGCATGGCGAACAGCTCGCCGTGGCCGCGGTAGTGGCCGTCGGCGGCGCGCTGGGCAGTCAGTGGCGTGGTCGCGTGACCCATGCCTGGCATGCCGGGTTCGAGAGTGATCGCGTCGAATTGCGTCGTACTTCCGTCCGTGACCGCTAGCTCGAACTCGACGGGGCCGGTGGTGAGTTCCTTGAGCTTCAGCTGGACGGTGTGCTGGTCGGATCGGCCGGTGAGGGTTGTTGCCTCGTCGGCCGGCCAGAGGAGGAAGGCGGCGCCGGCGCAGATCACCACGGCGGTGATCAGGAGCGCCAGCGGCCGGGCAAGGCGGGTCATGGTTGTCCTTTCGCGACGTCGATCGTGAGCGGCACGGTGTGGATCCGGAACGCTCGGGCGAACTGCACCCACACGAGATAGCGGCCAGGTGCCGGGAAGGTGTAGGTGAACCGGAGCGTCGGGCCTTCCCGGGCGACGGTCTCGTCCTGCAGGGGCGCTTTTGTGGCAGATCGCCGGGCTTGGGCGGCCATCGAGGTCAGCTCGTGGACATGGCCGAAGAAGTTGCCCGAGGCATCACGGATGACCAGGTGACCGGCCATGCCGAGCCAGGGCTGCAGATCCCGCACGGGCCGCCCGTTCGCACTGACCTCTGCCTGGATCGTGACCGGCCTGCCCGCAACCACGTGCCTCGGAGACAACGCCACCTGTACGTCAACCCCGTCGTCTTTGGCTTGCGGTGGGAGCTGGGCCCCGGCCACCTGGAAGCTCCCACTGACCAGTTGCGCTCCACTGTCCGCGCGCTCGAATTCGGCGTACAGGAGGTGCTTGCCGGGAGTGCGGACGGACAGCCGGACGGTCAGTACGCCGGGTGCCGTGCGGACCGGATGGACGTGCCTGAACTCGCGCCCGGCCTGACTGGTGATGACCGTGTGGATCAGAGCTGCGTGATGGGCGACCAGATCGTCGGCGGGGCGGCCCGAGCTGCCGTCGGTGAGGCTCAGGACGAGATCGAACTCCTGTCCCGTCCGGGGGTTCGCTGGTTGGGTGCTCAGCCGGAGATTCACGTAGGGACGGCCGTTGGGTGCTGAACCGTCGGCGGCGTCGGCTCGCAGCCCTGTCGTCGGTGGCGCTCCGTCAGGTACGGCGGGCGGCAGATCCTTCGAGAGCCCAGCTGTCGTCGCGGCCACGACCAAGGCGAGGACCGCCCCAACGGCCTGCGGTACGGCGAGTGCCCGGATCGACGACCGGCGGAGCACCGCGCTGCCGAGGCTGGTGATCATCAGCAGCCCCGCGGCCGCGAACCCGCCGTACGTGATGATCTCCCAGGTCGCGAGGCGATCGACAAGGACCCGGAACGGGATGGTCGCGTGTTGATCGCCGGCGCGGAGCTCGAGAACCTGCTCGCCGGCTCGCTCGACGTGGAGGGTCGCGGCCTGTACGCCGGGGGAGACGAGCTTCAGGTGTGCGTTGTGCGGCTGGCCGGCGATGGCGAGCGTCAACGTTGTCGGCCGGACCGGGGTGTGCGCGAAGACCTCCACCTGCAACGGCCCCGGAACCTCCGGCGTCCGCCGCAGCACGATCGTGAGATCGTTCCCCGCAAACGTCTGCGCCAGCTGCAGATCCGCCGTCGGGCTCACCCCGTGGGCCTGTGCGGGCAGCGGCGATGCCATGGCAATGACGAGGACGACCATCAGGACGACCCATTTCCGCAGCTGTTTTCGCACACCCGTGACGCTACGGACCACCCGCCGCCCGGACATAGGCCGAGCGGACCGACTTCCCTAGTACCGGAGAACTAGTTCCCTCGGGCGCTGCGGAACCTCACGGGTCTTCTTATGGGTTGGTACGTCGCCAGGGTGACGGTGCGCTCGGATGCGGCCGGCAACCTACGGCAGTGGCCGCTCGCCGCTGCGGCCGATTTACAGTGGAAGTGTGGCTGGGCAGGTCTATGGCTGAGGTGGATGGTGCGGTCGGCGACCATGGTCTCCGTCGCCTGTGCTTCCGGGCTGTGGTTGCTGCCGACAACAATGAGGCCAGTCAGCTGACCCGCCGCGGTGGTTGAAGGTCCGTGCCCCGCTGCCACAACGTCCGAGGAACCCGCAGGGCGTGGTCTCCGCCTCGCCGGACGTCATCCACAGCCCCCGGCTAACGTCCGAAGGATCGGAGGGCCGGCCTCCGGATGTTCGGACGTTAGCCATGGGTGCCAGCTAATGTCCGAAGGATCGGAGGGCCGGTCTCCGGATGTTCGGACGTTGATCGCGGGTGTCAGCTAATGTCCGAGGGATCGGAGGGCCGGTCTCCGGATGTTCGGACGTTGATCGCGGGTGTCAGCTAATGTCCGAGGGATCGGAGGGCCGGTCTCCGGATGTTCGGACGTTGATCGCGGGTGTCAGCTAATGTCCGAGGGA
>NZ_SMKA01000173.1 GCF_004348455.1 Kribbella albertanoniae | reverse complement strand
CTCCCCACCTGACCCAAGCCCCCCAGTCACCCGCTGTCTCACGCCACCACTTGTGCCCGGAGACCGGAAAGCGCGGCCGGAGACCGGAAAGTGTGGCCGGAGACCGCTGGCAACAGGTCTCCGGCCACCACAAGGTGTCTCCAGCCATCACATGTGGCGCGAGCACCCGCCCGCTGGGTTTGGCCGAGCGGTGGCCGGGTGGCGCGGACGAGGTGGGTCTGCCGTGGCGAGCGGACCGCCCCCACTGACCAACCCGGCATTCGGCCACCCCGACAGCCACCGCTGAGCGTGAACCGTGTGCCTCGCCGGAGGTTGGTGAGTGGTGGCGGTCCGCCCGGAGACAGGAAAGCGCGGCCGGAGACCCCTGGCAACAGGTCTCCAGCCACCACAAGCTGTCTCCGGCCACCACATGTGGCGCGAGCACCCGCCCACTGGGTTCACTCGGCCGAGCGGCGGCCGGATGGCGCGGACGAGGTGGGGACGCTCCCACTGACCAACCCCGCATTCGGCGACCCGACCAGCTACGGCCGAGCGTGAACCGTGCACCTAGCCGGCGGTTAGTGAGTGGTGGCGGTCCGCCGCTGCCCAATCAGCCTTGGCGTCCGGTTGGTCATCTGCCGCGACACCGCCAGGTCGTAGGCGACACCCACCTTGAGCACCCGCCAACCGCGTGACACCCGTCGAAGGGGCTGAATGGTGCTCAAAGTCGCGCGCTGGGTCCACCTTGAGCACCCATCAACCGCGTGACGCCCGTTGAAATGGGTGAGCGGTGCTCAAGGTCGCGCGCTGGGTCCACCTTGAGCACCCATCGACCGCTTTCCGGCCGGACAGGTGACTGACCCGTGCCCAAGGTCGGACCGGGTTCGCACGGAGGCGTCGAGCCTCGGGGAGATCCTCAACTGCGCCGATCCGGCCCACCCGCCCGCATCCAGTCCGGCTAATGTCCGAACGACCGGAGGCGGGCCCTCCGACCGTTCGGACGTTAACCGGGCGAGGGTGTCTGTCCTTAGTAGGGTCAGGACCCGAACTTGTTCCGCAGGACCTTCCCCGTCGCATTCCGCGGGAACTCGTCCACGATCACGATCTCGCGCGGAGTCTTGTAGCGCGCCAGGTTCCCCCGCACGAACGCGATCAGCTCGTCCGCGCTCGCCTCCCCACGCAGTACGACGTACCCCACCAACCGCTGACCGAAGTCCTCATCCGGCACACCGACCACCACGGCCTCCGCCACCGCAGGATGACTGGCAAGGGTGTCCTCGACCTCGGCCGGATACACGTTCTCCCCGCCGGACACGATCATGTCGTCCTCGCGCCCGTCGATGAACAGCCGCCCGGACCGATCCAGATGCCCCATGTCCCCGGTACTCATCCGCCGCCCGACCACAGTCTTGTTCGAGCCATCGGAGTACCCGCCGAACACCAGCCCACTGCCCACAAAGATCCGCCCAGTCTCCCCAACCGGCACCGACGCACCCGAGTCGTCCAGGATCCGCACGGAGCTTCCGAGGCACGCCCGCCCAACCGTCCCCGGCGCCGCGATCAAATCCGCCGACGACGCGATCGTCGCGATCCCAACCTCACTCGACCCATACGCATCGCACAACACCGGCCCGAACTCCCCAATGAACTGCGAGGCCAACGGCGCCCCCAACGCAGACGCCCCGGACAGCACCACCCGCAACGATCCCAGATCGTGCCCCGAAGCACCGACGTCGAGCATTCGCCGCAACATGACCGGTACGGCGACGATCACCCCGACCCGATGAGCCTCCACCTGCCGAAGCACCTCCGCAGCATCGAACTTCCGCGCCAGCACCAACGGCGACCCGAGGAACAACGCCAGCATCGACGTCAGCAACCCAAGCCCATGGAACAGCGGCGGACCGATCACCACCGGCTCCCCGGACCGCAGCCCGCACCGAGCCAGCGCACTTCCCGTCAACCCGGCCAACCCGAGCGCGGTCGGCACCCGCGGCGCGGCCTTCGGCGTACCGGTCGTCCCAGAAGTAAGGATCGTGATGTGCCCCGGCCGCCCGGGCTTCGGCGCTTCCCCAGCATCCGACGCAACCAGCGCCGAAAGATCAGACAGTACGGCGGGAATCCCAGCAGGCACGTCGAATTCAGCGTCATGCACAAGCAGATCCGGCCGATGCCGCTCCAGTACGGCGGCCAGTTGCGGGGGAGCGAACTCCGTGTTCACGAACAGCACGTCCGCGCCGATCCGCGAAGCCGCCAGCGTCGCCTCCAGGAACCCCCGGTGATTCCGGCACAGCACCGCAACCTTGCCCCCGGCAACGATCTTGTGCTCCGCGTGCAGACCGGCCGCGATCCGTTCGCAGCGCCGATCCAGTTCGCCGTACGTCGTCGTACCGTTCTCGTCGATCACCGCCGCGCGATCGGGATACCGGACCGCGGCCACCGCGCCGAGCGCCGCCATCGACTGCCCCCAGTGCCGCAGCGCACGCTCGATCCCCACCACATGCGCAGGATGGAGCGATCGCCAGATCCCCGACCGCGCCACGGCCACCGGCATCCCGCCGAGCTCCGCGACATTGCGCAACACCGAAGCGATCACTCCGAACTCCGCGGTTTGCGCGTCCGATCCGATCGCTGGAAGTAGGCCTCCAACAACCGGTCGGTCGGTACCCGGAACAGATTCCCGAGGACGTCGGCCGGCCGGACCATCGGCGGGGTGATGTTGTTCGGCCGCTGCGCGATCGCCGTACAGACCTGGTCCGCGGCCTGCTCCGGACTCAGCCCCGGCATCTTGTTCAGCAGCGGAGTCGGCTCACTCATCCGCGTGTGCACCAGCCCCATGTAGACGGTCGACGTGGTCACCCCGTCGCCACGGATCTCCTGCGCCACACACCGCAGCCACACATCAAAAGCCGATTTCGACGCCAAGTACGCCGACCAGCGCGCCATCGGGGGAGTCCGCACCCCGGCGGTCGACACGTTGACGATATGCCCGGAGCGTCGCGAGCGCATCGACGGCAGGAGTTCGAGCACGAGCTTGGCCGGGCCGAGGTAATTGACCGCGTTGGTCCGCTCGATGTCATGGAACCGCTGGTACGAATCCGCGACCGACCGCCGGATCGACTTCCCAGCGTTGTTGACGAGAACGTCGACTCGCCCGTGCTCCTCAAGGATCGTCCGAACCAGCGTCTCGACAGCTGCCGGATCAGCGAGGTTGGTGGGATACGCGAACGCCTTCCCACCCTCAGATTGGATCTGCGAAGCGACCGCAGTCAGCTGATCAGCCGTCCGCGCCACCAGCAGCACCGTCGCGCCGGCCCGCGCCAGCCGGCGTGCAGTGGCCTCACCGATCCCGTACGACGAACCGGTCACCAGCACGATCTTGTCCCGTACGGCGGCCGCGAGCTGGTCGTCCGGGATCCGGGACCGGCCATTCGTCAGAGCGACGAGCAACGACCATCCGGGCGGGCGTTTCGCGGTCACCATGTGACCGACATTACCCGCAAGTAGTCCTCAGCGACAGAGGAAACGGTAAACCGGGTTTACAGCCGAGCGGCGCAGCAACGAAGACGGCGGAGCTGCCGGGGTCAGCGGCCACGAGACCCCGGCGTCACGCACGAGTTACTGCAAAACCTCAGACAGTCCCGCCGGCCGCGGTCGGCGCCGTCGGGTCGTTGCCGTTGTCGCCGACGGTCTCCCGCGCCAGGAAGTCCTCGAGGTGGAAGAGGTTGTCGCCCGCCCGCTTGGCGACGTTCACCAGCGTGTTCATCGCGGAGACCTCCTCGACCTGCTCCTTGAGGAACCACTGCATGAACTGCTCGCCGACGTAGTCGCTCTCGTCGCGCGCGGTCCGGGCCAGCGTCTCGATCTGCTTGGTGACCGTGATCTCCTGCTGCAGCGCGAGCTCCAGCGGCTCGAGGGCCGTCTTGAAGTCCGAGGCCACCTCGCCGACGCCGGGGATGTGCGGCCGGATGTCCTTGTCCAGCAGGTACTGGACCATCATCATCGCGTGGTTGCGCTCTTCCAGAGCCTGCTTGTAGAAGTGCGCGGCCAGCCGCGGAAGGTCCTGGTCGTCGAACCAGACAGCGACCGCCACATACTGCTGGGAGGCCGTGAATTCGTTGCGGATCTGCTCCTGCAATAGCTTCTCGTACGTGCTCATGCAGCCAATGTAGTTCTCCCGCGCGGATTTATCATCGTTGGCGAGGCTGGCCTAACCACCGAGCGTGACGACCTCGGAACCCCCGCCGGGCAGCGTGATCCGGACCGTCGTCCCGGTCACCGCAACATCGATGCCTTCGGCAAGCGCTTCCGGGCGGAGTGCGTCCCGGGTCAGTACGACGGCGCTCACGAGCACAAGCGGTTCGCCGCGATGCGGAGCAGTCAGGTACGGCGTCGCCGAGTGCGGCCCGAACGCATTGGCCCCGAGCCCCCGGTGCATGCCGGCGCCGTCGTACCCGTGCAGGCCGACGATCGCGGACAGCAGCCCCTCGTCGTTCCGAGCAGACGCCGCAGCCCCGGAAGCTGTTGCCTCAGGCAATGAATCACCGGCGACCGCGAATCCACCACTTCGGACGAGTGCACCGGCCGGACCGTCGACCAGCGCGCACCGGATCTCCCAACCACCGTGCACCACCGACGTGGTCTCGATCCGCCACGGCCCCTCGGTTCCGAGCCAGGCGTTGTGCCACGACGACGCCGTACGGGCTGTGATTCCCAACCGCCGAATCCGCCCGCGCGCACTCGACTTTCCGTCGCTGACCAGGGTGATCAGGTTGTCGATCCGCGGCGCATCGTCACTCAGTTCGGGCCCGGCGTGGTTCGCATAAGCAAGCCGGTTGTAGTGCGGGTCGCCTTCCGGCTCAACGCCCTCGGGCTCGGCCAGCGCCTGCTTGTCCGCGCCATGGTTGATCAGCTGCACGACCTGGTCGTGCCGACTCGCGTGCACGAGCCACCCCGGCGCTGGCATCGCCCGCACCTGGTCGGCCTCGTCCAGCGGAATCGGGTCCTCGCCGTCCGCCCAGACGGGGTGCTCCGGCGGCAGAATCAGCCCGACGAACCCCTTCGAAGCCCAGTACGGCGAGCCAGGTCCGGAGTACGACTGCGTCGTCGGCAGGAACGTGTCGTACCAGCCGAGTGTCAGCAGCCCACGCTCATCCGGTACGCCGTGCTCCACGAAATGCCGCGCAATTCCGGAGCACAGCCGCCGCGTCTGCCCAGGCGAAAGGGGAGTGGCGTCGAGCAGCGCGCCCATCCAGTACGGCGCCGCCGCGGCCATCCGATAGGTCAGCGAACGACCCTGGTAGATCGGTGCGCCGTCGTTCCCGACCAGGTGGACCGCGTCCTCGAGGAACAGGCTCAGCCGCTCCTTGTAGACCTTCAACCGATCCTCGTATGCCGCCCCCGGGGTGGCCGCCGCCATCCGCGCCCACAGTCCCGGGTAAAGGTGCATCGCCCAGCCGATGTAGTTGTCGAACGCCTGCCCGTTGCCATCGGAGTACCAGCCGTCGCCGACGTACCAGTCCTCGATCCGGTCGAGCCCGCCGTCGATGTCCTCCTGCGAGTACGGCGCCCCGACCGAGGCCAGGAACTGCTCACTGACGACCTGGAACAACCGCCAGTTGTTGTCGTGCGTGGTCGACCCGATGAACCCACCGAGCCACTCGGCCACATGCTGCTGAGCCCGATCGTCGAGCCGCTCCCAGATCCACTCCCGCGACTCGTGCAGCGCAACCGCGATCGCCGCGGCCTCCACCATCTGCTGCGACCGCGGTGTCAGCCGCAGCCACGACTCCGGGTGCTCCGGGTTGGCGCCGTTCGCGACACCGCGCGCGTACCGCTCGATCAGCGCCTCGCACCCCTTGCCCCGAACCCCCGCGATCTGGAACGCGGCCAGCATGAACGACCGGGCAAACCCTTCGAGCTGATCGGACGCCGTACCAGACCGGCTCGGCCGCCCCGGCAACGCGATCAGCGCCGAACCAGGTGAGAAGTACGGCACCAGCGAGTCGAGCAGATGATCCGCCAACGCCTCCCAGTGCGCGCGAGTCCACCCCGTCTGCCGGGAAAGAACACGGTCGGTGTCAGGCAGGATCAGGCGGGTCATGCGAGCCTTCCGATTTCTGAGGGGCTGATGGCATGTTGCAACGGCCGGCCTGCGGCCAGGTGTTCGAGTTCGCTGACTGCGAGTTCGCCGAGGCGGGCGATCTCGTTGCCGACGGCACCGGCGACGTGCGGGGTGATGAAGACGTTCGGGAGGTCGAGCAGCGGGGACTCCGCGGGCAGTGGCTCGGGATCGGTCACATCCAGTACGGCGTCGATCCGGCCGGCCACGCATTCGGCTTCGAGCGCGGCGGCGTCGATGATCTTGCCGCGAGCCGTGTTGATCAGCACCGAACCATCCTTGAGCAGGCCGAGCAGGTGTGCGTCGACCAGCCCGGTGGTCTCCGGCAGGAGTGGCGCGTGCACGCTGAGGATGTCGCTGCGCCGGAACAGTTCGTCGTTCGAGACCAGTTCGGCGCCGAGTCCGGCCGCCTCGTCCGCGTTCAGGTACGGGTCGCTGATCAGGACCTCGAGGTCGTACGTCTTCAGCCGCTCGGCCACCAGGCGCGCGATCCGCGACGCCCCGAGCAGGCCGACCGTCGTACCGTAACTGCCCGGCATTCCGTGCGGGTCCGCCTTGCGGCGCTCGATCCGGTACTGCGCTGCCAGGCGGAAGGCTCGTTTCCCCGCGAGCACGATCGCGGCGACCGTGAACTCGGCCACCGGCAGAGCGTTCGCGAAGGCCGCCGACGACACCTGGATCCCGCGGTCGAACGCGATCGGGTCGACGATGTGCTTCACCGAACCCGCCGCGTGCAGGATGGCCTGCAGCTTCGGCGCCGCCTCCAGCACCTCGGGCCCGATCCGCGGGCAGCCCCAGCCGGTCAGCAGGACGTCCACGTCCGGCAGCGCGGCGACGATCGCGGGGTCATCGAGGAACGAATTCCCCGGCCCGACGGGCAGCACGGTGGCGACCGCGTCCAGGCGGGCCCGGACGCGCGGAACCAGGACGCGATCGCGGCTGGCGTCGTTCATGGCCAGCATCACGGTCAGGGCGGAAGCGGAATCGGTGCGCACGAGAGCAACTTAGCAAGCGCTTTCCCAGCCTGTCTCCCGGTGTACCGCATCCCGGGCGTGGCGGGCGAGAATTTTGTTCAGGTTTTTCTCGCCGGCCGGAATGTCCGGCCGGACTCCGGACGTTGTCACCTGACAGGGCAGGATGGGCCTACGCCGAACCCGCCCGGATGGCGACGATGAAGGAGACGACGATGCTGCGACCGGACGACCTCTACGAGATCGTCGACGAGTCGGTGGCGACCGGCCCGGCGGCGACCCCCAAGGTGCTGGTGCACTCCCTGGACGGTTTCATGGACGCCGGCCAGGCCGGCCGCGTGACCGCGGATCACCTGCTGGAGACGCTGGAGAGCAGCCTGCTGGCGCGCTTCGACGTGGATCTCCTGCACGATTACCGCGCCCGCCGGCCCGAGGTGACGTTCTCCGAGGACCACTTCACCGACTACTCGCCGCCGCAGCTCAACCTGTGGCTGCTCACGGATGACGCCGGCGTCGAGTTCCTGCTGCTCGAGGGTCCGGAGCCGGACAACCACTGGAACCGGTTCGCCGGGGCGGTGCGGCAGCTGATCGACCTCTACAACGTGAACCTGACAATCGGCGTACACGGCATCCCGATGGGTGTGCCGCACACGCGGCCGCTGGGCCTGACCGCCCACGCAACCCGTCCGGAGCTGGTGACGCGGTCGAACATCTGGGACGGCGAGATGCGCCTCCCGGCCAGCGCGGGCACGATGCTGCAGGTTCGCCTCGGCGAGGCCGGCAAGGACGCGATGGGCTTCGCAGTTCACGTCCCGCACTACCTCGCGGAGAACCGCTTCCCAGGCGCGGCCCTGGCCCTGGTGCACGCGATCTCGGCCGCGACCGGCCTGCTGCTCCCTAGCAAGGCCCTGCTCGACGAGGCCGCCGTCACCGGCCGGATGGTCGACGAGCAGGTCGAGGCCTCGGACGACGCTTCCGCAGTCGTGAACGCGCTCGAAACCCAGTACGACGCCGCCGCCGGCTCGGTCAGCCGCAAGAGCCTCCTGGCCGACTCCACCCCGTCCGCCGAGGAGCTCGGCGCCGAGGTAGAGCAGTTCCTCGCCGACCTGAACCGCGAACAAGACAAGTAACCCCACAAGCAGCGTCGGCCCACCCCGGGGCGGGGGTGGGCCGGCGCTTTTTGGTGGCTAGAGGTGTACAGAAGAACTGCTACTAGGTATCGCCGCCCGTGCGTTCCCACGTTTTCATGCCTCGCTGGGATGCTTCAGGGCAGCGCACTAACAGTCCTTCTGCACGCAGCTACACCCGCACCGACTCCCGAGCAGGCGTGCGGATGATCAGCCGGTCGAGGCTGAAGCGGCCGGGGCCGACGGCGGCGATGGTGAGCGCGGCCAGGCCGAGGGCGGCGACCAGTTCCCAGCCGCCGTCGCTGGCGAAGACGCCGTTCGGCATGTGCACGAACAGGAAGGCGCCGGCCATGTTGATGGCCAGTAGTACGCCGGCGATCGGCGTGAGGACACCCAGAATCAGTGCCGCGCCGCCGATGAGCTCCACGCCGGTGGCGAAGTACGCCGAGATCGTGGGGGACGGGATGCCCATCCCCTGGAAGCCCTGCGCGGTGGCGTCGAGGCCGTTGGTGTCGAACTTCTGCCAGCCGTGCGCGACGAACACGATGCCGACGCCAATGCGGGCGAGCAGCAGGACGACGTCCTGGGCAATGGAGGGCAGCTTCACAACAGGTCTCCTCAATCAAGTGCGTACTGGTTCACATGCTTAGTGGTTGAGCTCTCAATCATAAGTCTACCGAAAGCGAGCGAAAGCTCACCGAAAGAGTCCACGGACCGCCCTTCGACGTGCGTCGAACAGCCTTGACTCGCCGTCGCGCGCTGCCTGAGTCTGTGCAGCCAGAGAACAGCACCAGCCGGAGGGAGCGCCATGCGGATCGTGAGGCTGGTCCTGCTGGGCGCGATCGTCGGAGCGCTGTCCCCGGCGTGCGCGGCCGCACCGGCACCCGTTGCCGATGGCATCGAGTCGCCGTTCGCCGTGGTCGCCACCGTCAACGGCGACCCGGTCACGGCGGGCGAGCTCGGACGGGAGATGGCGCGCGGGAGTGGTACGCCGGAGCAGGTTCGAGCGGCGGCGCTGCAACGCCTGACCGAGATCAAGGTGCAGCAGGCCCTGCTGCGCACCAAGGGCATCTCGAACGACACGAGTTACACCGGATTCCTCCGGCAGTTGGACGAGGAGAATCAGCGCCGCGCCGAGGCTCGGCGCAATGGCGCGCCGATCTACGGGCCCGCGAGCTTCACGGAGGCGCAGTACTTCCGCTATCGGTTCGACACCGACGTCGTCCAGCTAAAGCAGCAGCTGGCCGGCCGTGATTTGCCCACCAGTGAGAAGCAGCTTCGCAAGTACTACGCGTCGGTGCGAGCGCGGCTGTTCAGCCGGGGATCCCGCCTGACGATCGACACCGTCACGAGCACCTACGCGGGCCGGACCGCCACCCCGGTCACGCGCGATCGCGCGGAGGCCGCGATCAAGACCGTCGAGGCCCGTCTCCGCGACGGGGCCACGCTCTCCGCGGCGGCCGGCTCGGCAGGACTCGCGGTACGGCGGATCGTGGTGAATGCCGGCGGGGCGAGTTCAACCGGTCTGCGTTCCGATCCATTGGCGGCGATCGGCTCGGGACTGGCACCCGGCCGGACGGCTCCGATCGCCGACCTTGGCGACCGGTTCGTCCTGGTCAGCTGCGTGGCGACCGAGCCGCTCGCGCCCGTGACCTTCGAGGCCGCGCACGAACGGGTGCGGACGCTCTATCTCGACCATTCGTATCGCGCTCTGGTTCAGAGGCTCGCCAAGCAGGCCAAGGTGACAGTCGAGCCATCGCAGTGACATCGACGATCCGCCCCGATCGAAGGAGCAGGCAATGAGACGACTGTCCGTGGTGCTGGGGGTCGCGCTGACGATGATCGGCGCGACCCTGGCCGGAGAGGCGTCGGCGCAGGCCGGGCCGACGACGTACTTCGTGGACTCCAACGGCGGCTCGGACAGCAACGACGGAACCTCGGAAAGCGCTCCGTGGCAGTCGCTGGACAAGGTCAACACCACGACGTTCGCGCCCGGCGACACGATCCGCTTCCGGTCTGGCGGAACCTGGAACGGCCAGCTCTGGCCCAAGGGAGCCGGGATCGACGCTCTGCACATCGCGATCGACAAATACGGTACGGGTGCGAAGCCGCGCATCAAGGGCGGCGGGAACAAGCAGGGCGCCGTACATCTGCTGAACCAGCCGTACTGGGAGATCCGCAACCTCGAGGTGACGAACAACCGCGGCGACGCCTCGCGCGATGAGCTCGTCGGTATCAAGGTGCACAACAAGTCCGGCGGGCCGCTCAACGGTGTACTGATCGCGGACAACACCGTGCACGACGTCCGGGGGCTGCAGTCCGGCTTCTACGGGAGGAACGCCGGGATCGCGGTCGTCTCGGACATGAACGGTTCGCGCTGGGACGGCGTCGTGATCGAACGCAACGACATCTCCGTCGTGGACCGGATCGGCATCTTCGTCGGCCCCGCCTACCAGGAGGGCGGCTCGCCCCACTGGCAGACGCTGCCGCACACCAGCGACGTCCTGATCCAGGACAACATCGTCGACGACTCCGGCGGCGACGGAATCCTGAACTTCATCACGTCCCGGACCGTCGTCCAGCGCAACGTCGTCTCGAACAGCGGCGGCCGCGCCCACAACTTCGATTCCGGACACACCGACTACCGGAACCAGGCCTCGGCCGGCATCTGGAGCGCCATCTCCGAGAACACGCTGATCCAGTTCAACGAGGTCTACAACAATCGCGGGCGCTTCGACGGGCAGGGCTACGACATCGATCTGGGCAGCCACTCGACGTACGTCCAGTACAACTACAGCCACAACAACTCCGGCGGGTTCCTGCTGCTGTGCGAGATCCCGGATCGAGGCGTCGACATCAACGACGCCCGGATCCGATTCAACATCTCGCAGAACGACGGCTCCGGAATCGCCCTGTGCAGCAACGACTACCCCAAGGGCCCGGACCACACGGACATCATGAACAACACCCTGTACTTCGGGCCCGGCTCGAGTGCGCCGGTGATGCTCCGGTACGACCATCAGACGGCGCTCCGGCAGGCCTTCGTGTACAACAACATCTTCTACACCCTCGGCGACAACTCCTATCCGTCGCTCCCGGCCACCACCTTCGACTACAACACCTTCTACGGCAAGCATCACGCCAGTGAGCCCGGAGACGCCCACAAGCAGACGACCGACCCGCAGCTGGTCCGGCCGGGCTCGGGGTATCTCGGCCGCGACACAGTCGACGGCTACCAGCTTGTCGCCGGCTCACCGGCGATCGGGAGTGGAACGGACACCGGAATGCTGGGGAGTTCCGACTACTGGGGCAACCCGGTCGGATCCGGGGCGCCGAGTCGCGGCGCATACAACGGGCCTGGCGTCGCAGCGGCGACGGCGAACTACGCCTTCAACGCAGACGTGACCTCGTCCAGTTCGGTGGAGTGCTGCGCGTTCTTCCGGCCGAAGCTGGTCGACGGGTCACGCAACTCGATCTCCACCGAGTCGGCCGGCTTCTCCAGTGACGTCGGCAACTTCAGCCCGCACGAGGAATGGGTCACGCTGAGGCTGCCTGAGCGCAAGACCTTCTCCAAGGTCACGCTCTACCCCAGGAACGATCCCGGGGCCGTGGGCCGGGGGTTCCCGCAACACTTCCACATCCAGGTCTGGAACGGCGAGGAGTGGTTGACCCGCCGTACGGTCAGCGACGCCGGCTCGCCCAGCGAACCGCAGACCTACTCGTGGGGTCACTCGGATATCACCGACCGCATCCGCATCATCACTGCGGGCTCGGACGGGCTGCAACTGACCTCCGAGGGTTACCTCCTGCAACTCGCCGAGGTAGAAGTCACTCCGTGACGATCACGAGGTGCTGAGCTGATCTGTCAGGATGAGACATGCCTGAGTCGCTGGAGGACCTGGTCGAGCTGCTCGACCTCGAGATGATCGACGTCGACCTGTACCGCGGTCAGCAACCGCAGACCGCGTTGCAGCGGGTGTTCGGCGGGCAGGTTCTCGGCCAGGCGCTGGCCGCAGCTGGGCGGACAGTTGACGACGGGCGGATCGCGCACTCGCTGCACGCCTACTTCCTGCGCGGCGGCGACACCGCCGTACCGATCATCTACCGGGTCGAGGGCACGCGGGACGGCGGCAGCTTCTCCAGCCGGCGGGTCGTGGCGTCGCAGCACGGCAAGCCGATCTTCTACATGTCCGCCTCGTTCCAGAAGCCTGAGCCGGGCCTGGATCACCAGGAGCCGATCCCGGCGGACGTCGTACCGCCGGACGAGGCGCCGACGCTCGCGAGCGTGCTGGAGGCGCAATCGGGTCGCCCGGCGGCCGACTGGGATCGGGAATGGGCGGCGCTGGATATGCGGCTGGCCGGGGTGACCGGGCGGCAGTTCTGGATCCGTGCCTCGGGCAAGCTTCCGGACGACCCCGCTCTGCATGCGTGTGTGCTCGCCTATGCAAGTGATCTGACGCTGCTCGGGGCAAGCCTGCTGCCGCACGGCATCGTGATCGGGGACCGGCGGATCCAGCCGGCGTCGCTGGATCATGCGCTGTGGTTCCACCGCGACTTCCGCGCCGACGAGTGGTTGCTGTACGACCAGACGTCGCCGTCGGCTTCGGGTGCGCGTGGGTTCGCGACGGGCCGGCTCTATACCGAGGACGGCCGGCTGGTCGCTTCGGTCGCACAGGAAGGCCTGATCCGCCCAGTCGGATTGGACTTGAGCAAGTGATTGGTTCTGCTACCGTAGATGGCATGTTGCAGCGCGCAGTAGTGACGACGACGCCGGAGTCTGTCCCGGCGCGCTGACACCTGACTGTCAACCCCGGGGCGATCGCCCCGGGGTTTTTTTCTGTCTGCCTCGAGGTGCCGCCCCATCTCAACGAGGAGACCTCACCATGTACGACCACCGCAAACTCGGCCGCGAGCTCGGCCTGTTCGACTCCGACCCGCTGATCGGTGCAGGTCTGCCGTACTGGCTTCCGGCGGGCGCCGCCGTACGGCACGCCTTGGAGAGCTACATCGCCGAAGTCGAACGGCGAGCCGGGTATCAGCAGGTGTATTCGCCCGTTCTCGCCAAGAGAGCGCTCTATGAGATCTCTGGTCACTGGGAGAAGTACAGCGACGACATGTATCCACCGATGGACATGGGCGGTGAGGAACTGATCTTGCGGCCGAGCATCTGCCCGCATCATGCGCTGATCTACCGTTCTCGCGCACACAGCTACCGAGAGCTGCCGCTGCGGTTGTCCGAGCTCGGCGGTCAGTACCGGTCCGAGCTGTCCGGCGTGATCGGCGGCCTCAGCCGGGTTCGCGCGATGCAGCTGAACGACGCGCACATCTTCTGCCGCCCCGACCAGGTCGCCGAAGAAGCCCAGAGAGCGCTCTCGCTGATCAACCAGGCGTACGCCGATCTCGGGATCCACGCCGCCCGGTACGTTCTCGCGCTCCCGTCGGAGGATGCCGCCATCGGCAGCCCCGACAGCAAGTACGTCGGCGATCCCGCCAGCTGGGCCGAAGCTGCAGACCTCCTCCGCAACGTCCTCAAGAACGCGGATCTCGAGTACGTCGAGGCTCCGGGGGACGCGGCGTTCTACGGCCCCAAGATCGACGTTCAGGTGATCGATTCGGCCGGCCGGGAGTACAGCCTGTCCACCATCCAGATCGACTTCAACCAGCCGGAGCGGTTCGGCCTCGAGTACATCGGTGCCGACGGCAACAAACACCGGCCGGTGATGGTGCACCGGGCGATCGTCGGCAGCATCGAGAGAGCGGTTGCTCAGGTGATCGAGGTCCATGGTGGCGCGTTCCCAGCCTGGCTGGCCCCGGTACAACTCGTGGTGCTTCCAATCTCCGACGACGAGGAGAAGCTAGCCTCCGAGGTCGCCCGACGGGCCTCGTCACGCGGACTGCGAGTCGAGATCGCCCACGCCGACGAGGGCAACCTCGGAGCGCGGATCCGCGAGAACCGGCTGGCGCCGTACCAGGCCATCCTTGGCGCCCGCGAGGCCGCCGCCGGCAACCTCGCCATCCGCGAACGCAACGGCAGCCGCCACGACCCCGCACCCATCGGCGAAGTCCTCGACCGGATCGCGCGAGAAGTGGTTCCCCAGGCCATCGCAAACGACGGCGACTGACGCGACCCCGCCAGGCCGCCACAACCGGCCTGGCGGCTCAGTCCTCCTGCAGTTGCCCGATCAAATGAGTCACCTCGTGCGACTCGTCGTACAGAACGAAGTCAGTTGTCTTGCCACCAACGGCATACCCGAACTGGACCCGCGACGGAAGCAGCAACGGCTTGCGGAAGTCGACCCGGACGGTAAACGACTCCGGAAGCTTCCCAGCTCGCTCCAGCGACGCCAGCGCGGCAGCCTTGGCCCACATCCCGTGCGCGATCTGCCGCGGGAACCCAAAGGCCTGCGCAGTGAGCTTGAACAGATGAATCGGATTCCGGTCCCCAGACGCAGTCGCATACCGGCGCCCGAGATTCCCGCGCAGATCCCACCAAGCCTGCGGCGGCAACTCCGGATCCGGCAGCAGATCAACATGCCCCTCCGAACCCTTGGACCGGCTCAGCAAAGTCGTCAGATCCGTCCACACCACATCACCGTCGACGAGGACCTCGCTGACGATGTCGAACACCGTCCCCTTCGGATGCGGGCGCTCCGGCGTACTGTGCACGCGGATCGCCGGCTCCGCGTGGATCGGCAGCGACCGCTTCTGCGTGATCGTGTTGGACAGGTGCACGATCCCCATCGGCTTGTAGGGGAACGACGGGTCCGACATCAGATCGAGGTGCAGGGGGAAGGCCAGAACGTGCGGGTACGTCACCGGCAGCGCCGGCCCAGCGGGGAACCCGGTGACATCGCGGTACGCCGCCAGATGATCCTGGTCGATCGCCGAATGCGGCAGCTCGAGAGTCAGGCCGTCCTCATCCGGCTCGTAGTCGGCACGCCGGAGCGTCGCCTTCACCGTCTTCGCGTAGAGACCGCTGAGGCTGGGGGAGTCGTCGTACCGACGTGTCGGCATGTCAGGCGCCCAGCATGCTCTGACCGCAGACCCGGATCACGTTGCCGGTGACACCGGCCGAGGCCGGATCCGCGAACCACGCGATCGTCTCGGCCACATCGATCGGCAACCCGCCCTGCTGCAACGAGTTGATCCGCCGCCCGACCTCGCGAATCGTGAACGGCACCTTCGCAGTCATCTCGGTCTCGATGAACCCAGGCGCAACCGCGTTGATCCGGATCTGCTTCTCGGCCAGCTTCGGCGCGAGCGCCTGCACCAGACCGATCACGCCGGCCTTCGAGGTCGCGTAGTTCGTCTGCCCGTTGTTGCCCGCGATCCCCGCAATGCTCGCGACACCGATGATCGAGCCACCGGCCCGGATGGTCCCGGCCTCGACGAGGTGTGAGGTGATCCGCTCCGGAGCGCGCAGGTTCACATCCAGTACGGCGTCCCAGGTGTCGGTGCGCATGTTGGCGAGCCGCTTGTCCCGCGTGATGCCCGCGTTGTGCACGACGATGTCGAGACCGGCGTACTGCTCCTGAGCATGAGCGGCGATCCGCTGCGCGGCGTCGACCGCGGTCACGTCGAGGAGGAGCTCGGAACCGCCGAGCCGGGTCATCACCTTGCGCAGGGGATCAGCGTTCTGCGCGACATCAACCCCGAGGATGGTCGCGCCGTCCCGGGCGAGCGTGTCGGCGATCGCCGCCCCGATGCCACGGGCCGCACCGGTCACCAGGGCGACCTTGCCGGCCAGCGGGCGCTCCGGGTCGTTGCCGACCAGCGGCCCCGTCCCGACCCGCGCGACCTGACCGTCGACGTACGCGGACTTGGGGGAGAGGAAGAACCGCAGGGTCGAATCGAGCTGCTCGTGCGCGTCCGGAGCGACGTACACGAGGTTGACCGTCGCGCCGCGCTTGACCTCCTTGCCGAGCGAGCGCGTGAAGCCCTCGAGCGCACGCTGGGCGATGTGCTGCTCGGTGGACGTCGCGAGCTCCGGCGTCCGGCCGACGACGATGACGCGGCCGGCCGGTGCGAGCTGGCGGATGACGGGGGAGAAGAAGCGCTGCAGGCTCGTCAGGTCGGCCGTCGACAACGCGCCGGTCGCGTCGAAGACCAGCGCCTTCGGGCGGATCTGGCTCGACGCCACGCCCTCGGTCGCCGTACTGAAGGAGGCGCCGATATCGCGCAGCAGCGCCTGAATCGCCTTGCCTGCCTCGGTTTCACCGATCGCGCCGAAGACGACCGAGCCGTCGATGACGCGCGAACCCTCGGTCCAGCGCTGCAGCGGGACCGGGTCGGGCAGCCCGAGGTTCTTCACCAGGGTCTGGCCGAGCGGGGTCCGGGTGAAGGTCTGGTAGCGGTCCGTCATTGGGTTGCTCCTACTTCTCGAGGATGGCGACGACACCCTGGCCGCCAGCGGCACAGATCGAGATCAGGCCGCGGCCACCGCCGTTCTCGTCGAGTTGCTTGGCCAGCGCGGCGACGATCCGCCCGCCGGTCGCCGCGAACGGGTGGCCCGCGGCGAGTGAGCTGCCGTTCACGTTCAGCTTGGCGCGGTCGATCTCGCCCAGCGGGGCGTCGAGACCGAGCCGCTCCTTGCAGAAGATCGGATCCTCCCACGCCTTCAGCGTCGACAGCACCTGGGAGGCGAACGCCTCGTGGATCTCGTAGTAGTCGAAGTCCTGCAACGTGAGCCCCGCCCTGGCGAGCATCCGCGGTACGGCGTACGCGGGCGCCATCAGCAGACCCTCGGCGCCCTTCACGTAGTCGACCGCCGCGGTCTGCGAATGCGTCAGATAAGCGAGCGGACGCAGCCCGTGCTTCTCGGCCCACTCGTCCGTGCTCAGCAGTACGGCGGACGCACCGTCGGTCAGCGGGGTCGAGTTGCCGGCCGTCATGGTAGCCGTCTCGCCCTTGCCGAACACGGGCTTCAGCCGGGCCAGCTTCTCGACCGTGGTGTCCGGGCGCAGGTTCTGGTCCTTCTCGAGGCCGAGGTACGGCGTGATGAGGTCCTGCTGGAAACCCCGGTCGTACGCCGCCGCCAGATTCACGTGGGAGCGGTACGCGAGCTCGTCCTGCGCCTCGCGGGTGATGCCCCACTCCAGCGCGGTCAGCGCGGCGTGGTCACCCATCGACTTGCGGGTGCGCGGCTCCGCGTTCCGCGGGATCTCCGGTACGACGTCCTTCGGGCGAACCCGGGCGAGCACCTTCAGCCGCTCCGGGTACGTCTTGGCCCGGTTCAGATCGAGCAGGATGTTGCGCAGCTCGTCGTTGACCGCGATCGGCGCGTCGGACGCGGTGTCGACACCACCCGCGATCCCGGCGTCGATCTGGCCGAGCGCGATCTTGTTGCCGACCAGGATCGCGGCCTCCAGACCGGTCCCGCAGGCCTGCTGGATGTCGTACGCCGGAGTGGTCGCGGCGAGCTTCGAGCCGAGCACGACCTCGCGGACCATGTTCCAGTCGCGGGCGTGCTTGAGCACCGCACCGGCGACCACCTCACCGACCTCCTGCCCACCGAGCCCGGTCCGGTCGACCAGGCCGTTGATCGCGGCAGTCAGCATGTCGGAGTTCGAGGAGTGCCGGTACGTCTTGTCCTGGCGCGCGAACGGAATCCGGTTGCCGGCGACGACGGCCACTCTGCGGGGCTCGGTCATGATTGCTCTCCTGGTCTGCGTGCTCGCTGTGCCTTCTTCGGAACCTCATAGGCGAAGCGCCCCACTGCTGTCGCCAACGTCGCGGTGATCGCGGTCGCCCGCACCGTCGCCACCTCGGCATGATGCACCACCGGATGCCCCGGCTTCCCGCTCGACACGATCAGCCCGACCCTTGCCATGTGCAACGATCCGAGCGTCTGCGTGTACAGATGATTGGCCAGGTAAGCGGTGTCCGCCTTGGCGAAGGCGCCACTGCGCTGGCCCGCGTCCAGTACGACGGCTATCCGCTTCAGGGCCGCGGCCATCGCCGTACCGAGGGTGATCATCACCGGCTCGGTGATCTCCCCGAACAGCTCCTCGCCGGTCCGTCTGAGCAGGCTCATCGCGCAGTCGGTGAAGGCCGGGAACTCGAGGCAGAAGTCGACGAACACCTCGCTGAGCGCCTTGAGCCGGTTGAGCGGCGCCCGCCGTGGGTTGTCGACCTTTTGCAGCCGGGCGTCGAGCTCAGTCAGGTATTCGACCAGGGTGAGCGCGAACAGCTCCTCCTTACCGGCGAAGTGCCGGTAGATCAGTGCCTTGTTGATCCCGACCCGCTTGGCGATATCGTCGATCTGGGCGTCGATCGAGCCGCGCTCGTCGAACAGCTCCCGGGTCGCCCGGATGATGTCCCGCTCCCGGTCGCGCCGACGCTCCGCCGTGGTCCGGCGGCGTCCGATCGCGAGCAGCGCGGAGCTCATGGACCGATCTTAGCCATACCGGTACCCTCTGGTGCAAACGGCGGTTACACTCATCGGTAACATTTCGTTCCCGGATGTTTCGGTACCCCCTGTCGTTGCCGGAGGATGTTGATGACGATGACCGACCCCAAGCCCGCCGTCTCCACCGATGTGATGTCGCTGGCCGGCGAACTCGGCGCCGAGCGGTCGAAGCCGGGCTGGAGCCCCTTCTCGTTCGCCCTGAACGACGAGCAGCGCGAGATCCGCGACTGGACCCACGCCTTCGCCGCCGACGTGATGCGCCCCGCCGCCGCCGAGTGGGACGAGCGCGAGACCACCCCCTGGCCGGTGATCCAGGAGGCCGCGAAGATCGGCTTGTACGGCCTCGACATGAACATCAACCTCTTCGTCGACCCGTCCGGCCTGCTGATGCCGCTCGTCCACGAAGAACTCTTCTGGGGCGACGCCGGCATCGGCATGTCGTTGAAGGGCACCGGCCTGGCCTCGTCCGCCATCTTCTCCAACGGCACCCCCGAGCAGTGGAGTCAGTGGATGGGCCGCTGCTACGGCACTCCGGATGACGTTCGCGTGGCGGCCTTCTGTTCATCCGAACCGGGCGCCGGTTCGGATGTCTCCGCGATCCGCACGCGAGCGACGTACGACGAAAAAACCTCCGAATGGGTCATCAACGGCCAGAAGGCCTGGGCCACGAACGGCGGCATCGCCGACATCCACGTCGTCGTCGCCACCGTCGACCCGTCCCTGGGCACTAAGGGCCAGGCCGCGTTCGTCGTACCCAAGTCCGAGGTAACTGGCCTGGAGCAAGGCACCAAGCTCCGCAAGCACGGCCTCCGCGCCTCGCACACCGCCGACGTCTTCTTCGACAACGTCCGCATCCCCGCCGCCAACGTCCTGGGCGGCAAGGAAAAACTGGACGAACGCCTGGCCCGCGCCCGCGCCGCCGCCTCGGACCCTGGCTCGGCGAAGGTCCGCAACGCCTCCATGGCCACCTTCGAAATGACCCGCCACATCGTCGGCGCCCAGGCAGTCGGCATCGCCCGCGCCGCCTACGAGTTCGCCCTCGACTACGCCAAGGGTCGCGAACAGTTCGGCCGCCCCATCATCGACAACCAAGGCATAGCCTTCAAACTCGCCGACATGGCCATGGAAATCGACGCAGCCCGCCTCCTGGTCTGGCGAGCCGCCAACATGTCAGCCGCGTTGATGCGAGGCGAAACCCCCGACTACCGCCACGGCGAAGGCAGCATGGCCAAACTCAAGGCCGGCGAAGTAGCCGTCAAGGTCACCGAAGAAGCCATCCAAATCCTCGGCGGCAACGGCTACACCCGCGAATACCCGGTCGAACGCATGCACCGAGACGCCAAGATCTACACCATCTTCGAAGGTACGTCGGAAATCCAGCGCCTCGTCATAGCCCGAGCCATCTCCGGCATGCGCATCAGGTAAGGACTTTCATCCCCCGCCGGTGCTACGCCCGCTCCTACGTCGCGTGC
>NZ_SMKA01000172.1 GCF_004348455.1 Kribbella albertanoniae | reverse complement strand
GTGTGCGGGGGATGGTGTGGGATCGGGGGATGGGACTGGAGTTGGGTACGGCGACGGTTGGTGGGTTGCGGGACGTGGTGGGGGTGCTGCGGGAGTGGCAGTGCGAGGGGAGTCCGCATCAGCTGCATCCGGGGGATGTTGGGTGGTACTGGCGGTTCGGGGCTGAGCAGACGGCGGCGGCGATGAGGACCTGGTCGCGGGACGGCGTGATTGTGGCGGTGGGGTTGCTGGATGAGGCGGATCTGGTTCGGATCGCGTTTGACCCGGCGGTGCTGCAGGACGTCGAGCTGGCTGAGCGGGTGGCTGCGGATGTGGCTGAGCCGGAGTGCGGCGTACTGGTTGCGGGGAAGGTGTATCTGGAGGCGCCGGCTGGGGCGTTGGTGAGGGATCTGCTGGCGGAGGCCGGGTGGCAGCTGGATGAGCCATGGGTGCCGTTGCGGCGGGATCTGAGTGAGCCGGTCGGGGCGCCGGAGCTGCGGGTGGATGTGATCGGTGCGGAGGAGGCGCATGAGCGCGTCACTGTGCAGCGGGAGTCGTTCGAGGGGTCGACGTTCACCAATGAGCGCTGGTTCACGATGGCGGACGGGATCCCGTACGCCGATGCGCGGTGTCTCGTCGGACGCAACCAGCTGGGCGAGTCGGTGGCAGCCGTGACGGTGTGGTCGGCCGGCGAAGGCAAGCCGGGGTATCTCGAGCCGATGGGTGTGCACCGGATGCACCGCGGCCGGGGCTACGGCGAAGCGATCACCGTCGCGGCAGCGCAGCACCTGCAGGAGATGGGCGCGTCGAGTGCCTACACCTGCACGCCTGCGTTCAACGTCGGCGCGGTTGCCACCTACGAGGCCGCCGGATTCGTCCGGCAGCCTGACCTGCGCGATCTGCGCCGGGACGCCTAGACCGCGACGTCGTCGGCAGCACGCAGTACGCGGAGAATGTTGCCCCCGGCAAGCTTTGCGAGGTCCTGGTCGCTCCAGTTGCGTTCGGCCAGGGCCGCGAACAACTTCGGGTACGACGAGACGTCCGGCAGGTCGACGGGGGTTTCGGGAACCCCGTCGTAGTCGCCGCCGATACCGACGTGATCGATCCCGGCCACCTCACGGACGTGCTCGAGGTGCTTGACCACATCGGCCAGCGAGGCTTGCGGCTTCGGCTTGCCGTAAAGTTCGGCGACCTGCTGCTGATCCGCGGGGCGCTGCGGGCTCAGGCCGCTCGCCTTGGCGATCTCGTCCGCGCCGGCCACCCAGTCGACGTACTCCTGAGAAACGAAGTACGGCACGAAGGTGACCATGCAGACACCGTCGTTACCGGACAGCGTCTCCAGTACGTCGTCCGGTGCGTTCCGCGGTACGTCGCAGACCGCCCGCGCTGACGAGTGACTGAAGATCACCGGCGCACTGGTCACCCGGAGCGCGTGCCGCATCGTGTCGGCCGACACGTGGGACAGGTCGACCAGCATGCCGATCCGGTTCATCTCCCGGACGACCCGCTCACCGAAGTCGTTCAGCCCGCCGAGCACTGGCTCATCGGTCGCGGAGTCCGCCCAGGACACGTTGTTGTTGTGCGTGAGCGTCATGTAGCGCACACCCAGCGTGCGCATCGTCCGCAGGATGCCGAGCGACTCACCGATCGAGTACCCGCCCTCCATCCCCATCAGCGACGCAACCCGACCGCCCTTGATCGCGGCCTCCACGTCATCCGCGGTCACCGCCAGCTGCAGCGCCTCCGGGTACCGCGCCACGAGCTGATGCACGAAGTCGAGCTGCTCGAACGTCCGCCGTACCGCATGCTCGTCCTGCGGCACCCACAACGACCAGAACTGCGCCCCCACACCGCCAGCCCGCAGCCGCGGCAGATCGGTGTGCAACTGCGGCACGGACCCACTCAGGTCATGCGCATCCAGGTCGTAGGCACACAACTCGTAGAACGCGATCGGCAAGTCGTTGTGCCCGTCGATGACCGGGTGCGCATTCGTCATCCCGCCATCCTGTCAGCCTTGCTGGTACGACGGCGTCGGGGCCTGGAACGTATCCACCACCCGGCCAAGCGCCTCCAGCACCGAGAGCCCGGCCAACTCGGCATATGTGATCGCCCGGCTCCCATGCACGACCAACGCTTCCGCGTCGTCCGGCCAGAAGCCGAAACCCACGCCGGTCTCCACTTCGGTCTCGGGATCCCGACTGGCGAATGCGCTGCGGATCTTGCCTGGTTTCGGCTTGAGGAAGACGCCGGCCGCATCGGCGCGCTCGACCAGACGAGAGAAGTTCAGGTCACGGATGGGCGCTGAAGGCTGGCCGGCGGCCTAGGCCTCAGCAGCCGGTGAGAGGGCGAAATGCCATTCGTGGGTGCTTTCCGCGAACTCGCGCTGGGCGGTTTCGCTGCGGTGCCGCATCTTTGCGTAGTAAGCCTTCAGGTCCATGCCGCACCCTCCTGGTCAGAACTGTCCGGGCCATCGGTGACAATAGGTGAGTGAGTATCGACGAGCTGACCTTCGATGCGGCTGGGCTGATCCCGGCGGTGGTGCAGCAGCACGACACGCGTGAGGTCCTGATGGTGGGCTGGATGGACGCCGAGGCGGTGCGCCGGACGGCGGCGACTGGGCGGAGCACGTTCTGGTCGCGGAGCCGCCAGGAGTACTGGGTGAAGGGCGAGACGAGCGGTCATCGTCAGCACGTCAAGGAGATTCTCGTCGACTGTGACGCCGACACCCTGCTGGTCCTCGTCGACCAGGAAGGGCCGGCCTGTCACACCGGGACCCGCAGCTGTTTCGAGCACGGCACGATCGAGGTCAGCGCATGAACACCCCGACCCTGGAAACCTTCCGCGACTACGCCAAGGACCGCCGGGTGATCCCGGTGACGCGACGGCTGCTCGCCGACGCCGAGACGCCGATCGGTGTGTACGGCAAGCTCGCCGCCGAGCGCGAGGGCACCTTCCTGCTCGAGTCCGCGGAGAACGGCGGCGTCTGGTCGCGGTATTCGTTCATCGGGGTCCGGTCGGCCGCGACGCTGACCGAGCGGGACGGGCAGGCGGTGTGGACGGGGAACCCGCCGGTCGGCCTGCCGCAGACCGGTGACCCGCTCAAGGCGCTGCGCGAGACGCTCGAGATCCTGCACACGCCCCGGCTGCCGGATCTGCCGCCGCTGACCGGTGGCATGGTCGGCTTCCTCGGGTACGACGCCGTCCGGCGGCTGGAGAAGTTGCCGGATACAACGACCGACGACCTCGGGCTGCCCGAGCTGACGTTCCTCTTCGCGACCGACCTGGCCGCGCTGGATCACGAGACCGGTGAGATCTGGCTGATCGCGAATGCGATCAACTGGGACGACACCGACGAGCGGGTCGACGACGCGTACGCCGATGCCGTCCGTCGGCTGGACGCGATGGAGGCCGACCTCGCGCGACCCACGCCGTCGTACGTCGTCCGCGCGGATCGCGACGCGCAGCCGGAGCCGCACCGGCAGCGGTCGAGCGCTGAGTACCGGGAGGCCGTCGAGACGGCCAAGGAGGAGATCCGGGCCGGCGAGGCGTTCCAGATCGTCGTCTCCCAGCGCTTCGAGCTGCAGACGTCCGCGTCCGCGCTCGACATCTACCGGGTGCTTCGCCGGTCGAATCCGAGCCCCTACATGTATCTGGTCCGCCTGGACGGGTTCGACATCGTCGGCTCCAGCCCGGAGGCGCTGGTGAAGGTCACCGACAACAAGGTGATCGTGCACCCGATCGCCGGCACCCGCCGTCGCGGTGCGACGCCGGAGGAGGACCACGCCCTCGAGGAGGAGTTGCGCGCCGATGCCAAGGAGCGCGCCGAGCACCTGATGCTGGTCGACCTCGGCCGCAACGACGTCGGCAAGGTCTGCGTGCCCGGCACGGTCGAGGTGATCGACTTCATGGACGTGCGCCGCTACAGCCACGTCATGCACCTGGAGTCGACCGTCACCGGCCAGCTCGCCGCAGGCAAGACCGCGTTCGACGCGCTCACCGCGACCTTTCCGGCCGGCACCCTGTCCGGCGCCCCGAAGCCGCGCGCGATGGAGATCATCGACAAGCTCGAAGTCACCCGCCGCGGCGTGTACGGCGGGATCGTCGGCTACCTCGACTTCGCCGGTGACGCCGACACTGCGATCGCTATCCGGACCGCCGTACTGCGTGGCCCGACGGCGTACGTGCAGGCCGGAGCCGGCATCGTCGCCGACTCCGACCCGGCATCCGAGGACGCAGAGTGCCGCACCAAGGCAGCAGCGGTCCTGAACGCGATCGCCGTCGCAGGAACGTTCAGCGAGGTCTAGAAGATGCGCCCACAACGACTAGCGGACCTGCTCACCCTCGGCGCATTGGCGCTGCTGGCGCTGTCTGCCTATCTGACGTGGGTCACGGCCGACCCGGGCAACGGGCGGCCGGTGGTCGACTTCAACGGTTACAGCGTCACCAGAGCGCCTGTGACGCTGGCTCTGGCCGGGCTGATCGCCATCGTGGTCACCAAACTCGCCGGTACGGCGCTCCGCCGTGTCCTGGGCGTGCTGATCGCCGTGCTGGGGGCAGCGGCGATCGGAGTGGGACTGCAGGTGCGGCCGGGTGTGACCGAGCTCAGCCGGATGCGTCCCGAGCTGAGTCAGGTGGTCACCGACACCGTGTCGCTGAGCACCGGACCGGCGCCGTGGCTCGCTCTAGCCGGGGGTGTGGCGCTGCTGCTCGCCGGTGCGGTCGCAGTCGGCACGGCACACCGCTGGAAGCGCCCTACCGATCGGTATGAGCGTGAACCGGCGGTAGCAGCCGCCACCAAGCAGTCGGATCAGGGAGCAGATCAATGGAAGGCGATCGACGCGGGAGAGGACCCGACTCTCTGATCGCGGCGGGCAACCGCCACAATAGGACAGGACGACGACGAGGAGTGGCGGCAACCATGGACAATACGACTGCCGATCAAGCGACCCGGGTGAGCAACGAGGCCCATGCGGTGACACAGCACGATTCGCACGGCAACAGCACCGCGGCCTGGACCGCGGTGGCGATCATCCTGGTCGGGTTCACCGTCGGTGCCATCGCGATGGTGCTCGGCCCGAACTGGCTGCTGTTCTGGATCTCGGTCGGGATCGTCGTGCTGGGTGCACTGGCCGGCAAGGTGCTGCAACTGCTGGGCTTCGGCGTCCCCGCCGACGACCACTGAAGGGCGGACAGACCATGACTGTGCTTGACGACATTCTCGCCGGGGTTCGCGAGGACCTCGCGGAGCGCCAGGCTCTAGTCGGCCTGGACGACCTCAAGCTGGAGGCCCAGCGCAAGCCCGACGCCAAGGACCCGATGCCGGTGTTCCGCGGTGACGGGATCGCGGTGATCGCCGAGGTGAAGCGGTCCAGCCCCTCCAAGGGCGAGCTGGCCGAGATCACCGACCCGGCCGCGCTGTCCGGTGAGTACGAGCTGGGTGGTGCGGCGGCGATCTCGGTGCTGACCGAGCAGCGCCGGTTCAACGGCAGCCTGGACGACCTGCGCGCGGTGCGCGGACGGGTCGACGTACCGGTGCTGTGCAAGGACTTCATCGTCTCCTCGTACCAGCTCTGGGAGGCGCGGGCAGCCGGTGCCGACATGGCGCTGCTGATCGTGGCGGCGCTCGAGCAGGAGGCGCTGGTCTCGCTGATCGAGCGGGCGCACTCGATCGGGCTGTGCCCGCTGGTCGAGGTCCACGACGAGGAGGAGACCCGGCGTGCGGTGGACGCCGGCGCTCAGCTCATCGGCGTGAACAACCGGAACCTGAAGACCCTCGAGGTCGACCGGTCCACGTTCGCCCGGATCGCGCCGACCATTCCGTCGAACCTGGTCCGGGTGGCGGAGTCCGGTGTCCGGGGCCCGCATGATGTAATCGAGTTCGCGCGCGCCGGGGCCGATGTCGTCCTCGTCGGTGAAACTCTGGTGACCGGCCGCGATCCCCGTGCCTCGGTCGCCGACCTCGTCGCCGCCGGATCGCACCCCGCCATCCAGCAGCGGCACTGACCTCCCCTGCCGGTCCAAACGGCCTGGGGCAGTAACTCTCCCCGGGCCGTGGTCCGGGTTTGGAAGGTTTGTCGGATGAGTACTGTGCTGCCCGACCAGCTCGGGCACTTCGGCCGTTTCGGCGGCAGGTTCATGCCGGAGGCGCTGATCGCGCCGCTCGACGAGCTCACGCAGGCCTGGCGGAGTGCCATGGCCGACCCGGAGTTCACCGGCGAGTTCGACCGGATGCTGCGGGAGTGGGCCGGTGTCCCGAGTCTGCTGTACGACGCGACCCGGCTGTCCGAGGTGGCCGGGGCGCGCATCCTGCTCAAGCGCGAGGACCTCAACCACACCGGTGCACACAAGGTCCGCAACGCGCTCGGCCAGGCACTGCTGACCAAGCGGATGGGCAAGCCGCGGGTGATCGCCGAGACCGGCGCCGGCCAGCACGGCGTCGCGACCGCGACCGCCTGCGCCTACCTGGACCTCGAGTGCGTGGTCTACATGGGCGAAGTGGATACCCAGCGGCAGTCCTTGAACGTTGCCCGGATGAAGCTGCTCGGCGCCGAGGTGATCCCGGTGACGAGCGGCAGCCGGACACTGAAGGACGCGATCAACGAGGCGCTGCGCGACTGGGTCGCCAGCGTCGACAAGACCCACTACCTGCTCGGTACGGCGGCCGGCGCGCACCCGTTCCCCGCAATGGTGCGCGACTTCGTCCGGGGGATCGGTGACGAGGCCCGCGCCCAGTCGCTCGAACTGCTCGGCAAGCTCCCCGACGCCGCGGTCGCATCGGTCGGTGGCGGCTCGAACGCGATCGGCCTGTTCGCCGCGTTCATCCCGGACGCCGACGTGAAGCTGTACGGCATCGAGCCCGGTGGTGACGGGTTCGAGACCGGTCGGCACGCAGCCACGATCACGGCCGGACAGGTCGGCGTACTGCATGGTGCGCGGTCGTTCCTCCTGCAGGACGAGGACGGTCAGACGATCGAGTCGCACTCGATCTCGGCCGGGCTGGACTATCCCGGTGTCGGCCCGGAGCACTCGTGGCTCGCGGAGACGAAGCGGGCGACGTACCGGCCGGTCACCGATGCGGACGCGATGGAGGCCTTCCGGCTGCTGTCGCGGACCGAGGGCATCATCCCGGCGATCGAGTCGGCGCACGCCGTTGCCGGTGCGCTGGAGATTGCCGAGGAGCTGGGCCCGGACGCCACCATTCTGGTGAACCTGTCCGGTCGTGGCGACAAGGACATGGACACTGCGAGCTCGTGGTTCGGGCTGATCGACGGGGAGACCGGCCATGAGTGAAATGGTTGCCTTGGGCAAGGCCGGCACCGCGATCCGGAAGGCGAACGACGAGGGCCGCGCTGGCCTGGTCGGCTACCTTCCGGCCGGCTACCCGTCGTACGAAGGCGGTGTGGACGCGATCAAGGCGCTGGTCGACGGTGGTGTCGATGTCCTCGAGATCGGCCTGCCGTACAGCGATCCGGTGATGGACGGCCCCGCGATCCAGCGGGCCGCCGAGGCTGCGCTGGCCGGTGGATTCCGGGTCAAGGACCTGCTCCGCACAGTCGAGGAGATCGCGGCGTACTCCGACGTACCGGTGCTCGTGATGACCTACTGGAACCCCATCGAGCGGTACGGCGTCGATCGCTGGGCCACGGATTTCGCCGGAGTCGGGGGAGCGGGGCTGATCACTCCTGACCTGATCCCGGAGGAAGCCGCGGAGTGGATCGCGGCCGCGGACAAGAACGAGCTGGACAAGGTGTTCCTGGTCTCGCCGTCGTCGACCGACGAGCGGATCCGGCTGACCACGTCCGCCTGCCGCGGGTTCGTCTACGCAACCGCGGTCATGGGTGTGACCGGCGTACGGGAAACTGCTTCGGATCTGGCCGCACCGTTGGTGGCCCGGACCAAGGCGGCGACCGGGTTGCCGGTCGGCGTCGGCATCGGCGTCTCGAACGCGGAGCAGGCGGCGGCCATCGGGGCGTTCACCGATGCGGTCATCGTCGGGTCGGCGTTCGTGAAGCGGCTCCTCGACGGTGAGGGTCCGGCTGGTGTGCGTTCGCTCACGGAGAGCCTGGCCGAGGGTGTTCGCCGGGAACCGTCAGCGGCGGCCGGACGTTGAGCCTGCTGTGAGTCGAACCAGGAACGCGGCGCTGCTGCTGGCCGCGGTGGGTCTGCTTGCCCTCGCGGGCTGCGGCAGCCAGCAGAAACCCGACAACCCCGGCGGTGCGATCATCCGCACCAGCCAGGACCCGAACGGGATGCGGGGTGCCACGCTCGACCAGCCGTACAAGTTGCCCGCGGCCACGCTGACCGACACCGGCGGGAATCCGTTCAACCTGGTCACCTCGACCAAGAAGCCGGTCACGCTGATCTTCTTCGGGTACACGAACTGCCCGGACGTGTGCCCGACGGTGATGGCCGATGTCGCCTCGGCGCTGACCAAGCTCGACGATTCGGTCCGCAAGCAGGTGCAGGTGCTGTTCATCACCACCGACCCGTCGCGGGACACCGGCCCGGTGATGCGTAAGTACCTGGATCGCTTCGACCCGGCCTTCGTCGGGCTGACCGGCACGCTGCCGTCGATCAAGGACGTCGCGCAGATCGTCGGTGTGGCGGTCGAGGGGATGAAGAAGCTGCCGTCGGGCGGCTACGAGGTCGGCCACGGAGCGCAGGTGCTCGGCTTCGGCAAGGACGACAAGGCCACCGTGCTCTGGATGTCGAACGCCGCGATCGGCGACATGGCGCACGACTTCGGGAAGCTGGTCGAGGCCAACCAGTGAAGCCTTGGGCGCCTTGGGTTTCACTGGTGGCGCGGCTGGTGCTCGGTGGCGTGATGCTGGTCGCCGGTGCGCTGAAGGTCTCCGATCCGGAGACCGCCGCGCAGGCCGTCCGCGCCTACGAGATCCTGCCGCCCGGGCTGGCCGATCCGGTCGGCTGGGGTTTGCCGTTCCTGGAGATCGCGATCGGATTGCTGTTGATCCTCGGTTTCGGTGTCCGGCACACCGCGGCCGCCGCGGGTGTTTTCATGGTCGTGTTCATCGCTGCTGTGGCCTCTGCCTGGGCCCGCGGCCTGGCCATCGACTGCGGCTGCTTCGGCGGCGGCGGACGAGTCGATCCCGGCCAGACGAAGTACCTCGAGGAGATTCTCCGCGACGTCGGTCTGCTGGTGCTGGCGATCTGGCTCTGCTTCCGGCCGGCGAGCAAGTTCGCCCTCGAATCCGATCCGAACACCACGACAGGAGACACCGCACCGTGAGCAACACCAATCCGCTGCTGGAGCAGAAGAAGCGGGTCCCGCCCGGCGTCGTCGTGGTGATCGTCCTGGTGCTGGCCCTGATGGCCGGTGTCGCGTTCCAGTACCTGCGGGGTCACTCGAAGGTCGACGCCGGTGACCAGCCGCGGGCCGAGCCGGCCCTCATCACCGGGCCGGGCGAGGCGGGCAAGGGTGTCACGGTCGGCAAGGCCGGCGCGAAGGCGCAGATCGACCTGTACCTGGACTTCCGGTGCCCGCACTGTGCGGAGTTCGAGGAGATGACCGGGGCAACCGTCGACAAGCTCGTCGCGGACGGTACGGCGACGCTCACGTACTGGCCGCTGGCCTTCGTGAACCCGGAAGCCTCACCCCGGCTGGCGAACGCGTTCGCGGCCGCGGCGGCCAACGGCAAGGCCCTGACGTACGCCGACGAGATGTACGGCGACTTCAGCAAGTCGTGGACGAACGACCAGCTGATCGAGCTGGCCAAGCAGCTCGGGATCGGCGACGCGAAGTTCCAGCAGGCGATCCAGGGCAACACCTACGGCAGTTGGGTCGACTCGGTCGGCAAGGCCGCGGACGCCCGCGGTGTCACCGGCACGCCGACGGTCTTCGTCAACGGCAAGCAGCTGGAGACCAAGGAGCTGACCCCGGAGGGGATGCAGAAGGCGGTCGACGATGCCGTGAAGGCAGCCAGTTGAACCGCGCACCGCGCACGAATCGTGACCCTGGGTTCCTGGCCGCTGGGCTGCGCCGTCGAGTAGCGTTCCGGATGCCATGTCTAGTCTGATCTCAGCCGTGATTGTGCCGGCCTTCATCCCCAGTCCCAGCCAGGGTGTCTGGCATGTCCTCGGCCTGCCGATCCGTGCCTACGCGTTGTGCATCCTGGCCGGGATCTTCGCTGGCTACTGGCTGACCCGCCGCCGGTGGGTCGCCCGCGGCGGTTCGCCGACGGTGCTGTCCGACGTGATGTTCTGGGCGATCCCGTTCGGTCTGGTCGGCGCGCGGATCTACCACGTCGCCACCGACGCCGAGCTGTACTTCGGCGAAGGCCGGCACCCGATCGACGCGCTGAAGATCTGGCACGGCGGCCTCGGCATCTGGGGCGCGGTCGGCTTCGGCTGCCTCGGCGCCTACCTGGCCTGCCGCCGCGCCAAGGTCCCCTTCCTGGCCTTTCTGGACGCCGTCGCCCCCGGGATCGCCCTGGCCCAGATCTTCGGCCGCTTCGGCAACTACTTCAACCAGGAACTCTTCGGCAAGCCGACCACCCGGCCCTGGGGCCTGGAGATCGACCCCGCCCACCGCCCCGACGGCTTCGCCGAGTTCGCCACCTTCCACCCCACGTTCCTGTACGAAGCGGTCTGGAACCTCGGCGTGATGGCTCTGGTCATCCTCGTCGGCCGCC
This sequence comes from Kribbella albertanoniae, assembly GCF_004348455.1. Classification (GTDB taxonomy): domain Bacteria; phylum Actinomycetota; class Actinomycetes; order Propionibacteriales; family Kribbellaceae; genus Kribbella; species Kribbella albertanoniae. Next base: position 9,522 of record NZ_SMKA01000172.1, on the reverse strand, counting down.
GCGTCACCCTGGGCCACGGCCGCGCGTTCTTCCTCTACGTGGCTGCCTACTGCGCCGGCCGCGCGTGGATCGAAAACATGCGCATCGACACGGTCAACCACTTCCTGGGTCTCCGCCTGAACGTGTGGACGTCGATCATCCTCTTCGTCCTGGCCGTAGCCGCCCTCATCATCAGCTTCCGCACCCGCCCCGGCGAAGAAGACATCTCCACCGGCCCCGCCGCCGGCCAACCAGCCGAAGGCGAAGCCGGTACGGCGACCGCCGCCTCCACGGAGGCTGGGTCCACCGCGGAAGGCGAGCCCACGGACGCCGGTACGGCGACCGCCCAGGCCAGCGGAGCAGAGTCCACCGAGCCGCAGCCCGCGGATGCTGGTCGGGTGACCGCCGACGAGCCCGCCTCAGCCGCGCCAGAAGAGTCGCCGAGCGAGGCAGCGGCGCCCAGCGGAGCAGACTCCGCCACGGACACCACGACCCCCGCCGTACCAAAAGACGGGCCGCGTGACTGACGGACGACAAGTCTCAGCCGAGCATCACGGTGACCACAACCACCGTGATGTGAACGGCGGCTGGCTCCGCCCAGCTGTCTTCGGCGCCATGGACGGCCTCGTCTCCAACTTCGCCCTGATCGCCGGCATGGACGGTGGCACCCAGTCCGGCTCCAAGTTCATCGTCCTCGCAGGCCTGGCCGGCCTAGCGGCAGGAGCGTTCTCGATGGCGGCCGGCGAGTACACCTCGGTCGCCTCCCAGCGCGAACTCGCCCGCGCCGAAATCGAAGTCGAGCGCCAGGAGATCGCCCAGCACCCCATCGACGAAGAGATCGAACTCGCCGACACCTACCGGGCCAAAGGTCTCGACCCCGATCTGGCCGACAAGGTCGCGAAACAGTTCCACACCGACCCCGACCAAGCACTCGACGAACACGTCCGCGAAGAACTCGGCATCGACCCCCACGATCTCCCGAACCCGCTCCTCGCCGCTGGTTCCTCGTTCGTCTGCTTCGCGATCGGAGCGTTCATCCCGCTCCTCCCATACCTCCTCGGCGCGACCAACGTCGTACCAGCCCTCATCGTGAGCCTCACCGCCCTGTTCGCCGCTGGCGCCGTTGTCTCCCGCGTCACCAGCCGCTCCTGGTGGTACTCCGGCCTCCGCCAACTCATCCTCGGCGGCCTCGCCGCAGCCCTGACCTACTTCGTCGGAACCCTCGTGGGGCCTGGTCTCGGCTGAGAGCGGACCGCCCCCACTGACCAACTCCCGGCAGTTCGTCCATCCCACGCTCAGCGACACTTCCCGACGCGCCCAGTAAGCAGGTTGGTGAGTGGCACAGGTCCGCCTAGGGATACCGTCAGCGGGTGTTTCCCGCGAAGATCGACGAGCCGCCGGCCGCGTACCTGCAGACGAACGGCGAGATCTTCGCCGAGTTCGGTGCCACCACCCAGGACTCCGGCAACATCTCGTACGGCGTCACGATCGACAACCACCGGTACTTCGTCAAAACCGCCGGCGACCCGGACGATCCGAAACCGTTCTCCCCGGCACCCGTCCGCCAGGAAGCCGTCCGCCGCGCCGGCCGGCTGGCTGCCGAGATCGAGCATGATCTGCTCCCGGCCTACCACGGACTGATCGAGACCCCCTGGGGTCCGGCCCTCATCTTCGACTGGCGTGACGGCGACCACCTCGGCACCCACCTTGAGCGCTTCCGTGCCCTGTCGGCCGACGAGATCAGCGAGGCCCTCAATCAGCTGTACGACCTGCACGACGTGCTGACTTCGTCCGGCTGGGTCGAAGGTGACTTCTACGACGGCTCGCTGCTCTACGACTTCGACACCCAGCAGCTCACCGTGATGGACCTCGACGACTACCGACCAGGTGCCTACAGCAACGATATGGGCCGGATGTTCGGTTCCACCCGCTTCATGGCGCCCGAACAGTTCGAGCTCGGCGCCGAGATCGACGATCGCACGACCGCGTTCGTGATGGCCCGGACCGCGCTGGTCTTCCTCGCCGACGGCACCCTCGACCGGCCCGCCTTCCGCGGCACCGACGCCCAGTACGCCGTACTCCAGGAAGCCACCACCACCCGCTTCGACAGCTACCAAGCGTTCTACAGCGCCTGGCTGGAAGCCTCCTCGATGTAGTAAGCGAGCTGCCGCAACCGCTCGAGATGATCACCAGAGGTACGGGCGGCGCGTCTGCTGGTGGGTTCACGGAAGATGGCTGCCTGTATTTGGCAGTACGACTCCGTGGATCTGCGGCTCGCGCTCTGGGCCGGGCCAGTTCCTGGGGGTGTGGACAGGAACTGGTGGGCGGAGACAGGGAATGACTTGTTCAAGCCCACCGCGAGGTCTGCCCACCCCCGCGAACTGGCCGGGGTAGGCCGATCCGGTGGCTGAGGTAGCGGGGAGCCCGGCGACTGCGTGACCGTGGCCTCGGGCTGACAGGCTTTGGGGCGGTCGGCGAGCTGCGGGTGGCTGACCTTGGTGATCGCTGCGGAGGCTGGGGAGTCCTACCGGTTGTTTCTGGGGGGTGGCGCTCCCCAGCGCCGCCGGACGTACCAACTATTCAGCAGTCTCCTAGCAAGCGTTCTACAGCGCCTGGCTGGAAGCCTCCTCGATGTAGTAAGCGAGCTGCCGCAACCGGTCGAGATGATCACCGGGGGAGGGCTGCCCGAGCGACCACGCGGCCCGCGACGCGACCGTGAAAGCGGCCGTCAGCACCGCGCCCCGCCGTACGACGGACTCGACCGCCAACATGCTCCCCGCGTGTTCCGGCACCGCGACCACCAGATACCCAAGGTCGAACCCGGCCGGCCCGAGCCCGAACTGTTCCCAGTCGAGCGCGACAACGTTCTCCCCATCCCACCCACTGAGGTTCCCCGGATGCGCGTCCCCGTGGGTGGGTACGCGCGGCAGGGCGTCCAGCTCCGCGAGCGCCGCGAAACGCCGTACCCACAAACTCTGCAAGGCCTCCCGGAGCGATGCCGAGACGTGCTCCCACAGCACGTCCCAGCCACCCCGTGCCTCGACGGTCGCCAGCCGATCCCGCAGCACATCGCGTGCACCCCACGGCGGCTCGGCAATCTCCACCCGCCCGAATCGACCGAGCGCTTCCGCCATCCGCGCCGCGTCGACCTCCACCGGCTCCACGTACTCCGACAGCACCGTGATCCCGTCCGCATCCCGCCGTACGGCGACGTACCTTGGCGACCGCAGTCCCGGCGACGATTCCCGACTCGGCGACGAAAGCCTGGCGCTCCCAGTACGCGTGGTGCCGGGGTGCGGTGACTCCGGGGATGAGGCGCTTGGCGACCAGGCCGTCGGGGGTGATCCAGACGCCGCCGTTGGATTGTCCCGTGCCGGACTCGAGTGGTCTCACTCCCCAGATTTAACCCGATGGTGTCACCATGGGTAGAGGAAGTAGTGAGCGCTTGCTTACAAGGCGTGACTGTTGAGTGTGAACGGCGTTCGGGCGGTGGAATGTCTGTCCACCTGTCGGGCGTCATGAGGTAGTCTCGGGACACCCGGCTTGGGCCAATGTTGTCCCGCGGCCAGTTGTTGACCGTAGGACGACGGGAGCCCCTGAATGTATGGTCGCGCCCCCTTTCCAGCTGAGGGTCTGTACGACGGACGCCATGAGCACGATGCGTGTGGTGTTGCCTTCGTTGCAACCTTGACCGGAGAACCCAGCCACGACATCGTGGCGAAGGCTTTGACCGCCCTGCGTAACCTCGAGCACCGTGGTGCCTCCGGTGCGGAGCCGGATTCCGGCGACGGCGCCGGCATCCTGATCCAGGTCCCGGACGCGTACTACCGCAAGGTGTGCGACTTCGAGCTGCCCGTGGCGCGTGGTTACGCGACCGGTATCGCGTTCCTGCCGGCCGACGCCGACGACGCCTCGAAGGCGATCGCGCGGATCGAGGAGCTGGCGGCCGAGGAGAGCCTGACCGTTCTGGGCTGGCGTGATGTGCCGACCACGCCGGAGCTGCTGGGTAGCACGGCGCGTTCGGTGATGCCGACGTTCAAGCAGCTGTTCGTGGCTGCGAGCGCGGGCCGCGTCCTGGGGCTCGCGCTGGAGCGGATGGCGTTCCGGCTGCGGAAGCGGGCCGAGAAGGAGACCGAGACCTACTTCCCGTCGCTGTCCGGCCGGACCATCACCTACAAGGGGATGCTGACCACCGACCAGCTGGACAAGTTCTTCCCCGAGCTGACCGACCCCGACCTCGCCTCGGCGATCGGTGTCGTGCACAGCCGGTTCTCCACCAACACGTTCCCGTCCTGGCCGCTGGCCCACCCGTACCGGTACATCGCCCACAACGGTGAGATCAACACCGTCCAAGGCAACCGGAACTGGATGCGCGCCCGCGAGGCCCTGCTCGCCAGCGAAGTGATCCCTGGCGACCTCGAGCAGCTGTACCCGATCTGTACGCCGGGTGCTTCGGACTCGGCCTCGTTCGACGAGGTGCTGGAGTTGCTGCACCTCGGTGGTCGCTCGCTGCCGCACGCGATGCTGATGATGATCCCGGAGGCGTGGGAGAACGCCGCCACGATGGATCCGAAGCAGCGCGCGTTCTACGAGTTCCACTCGACCGTGATGGAGCCCTGGGACGGACCGGCCTCGGTCGTCTTCTCCGACGGCACCAAGGTCGGTGCGGTGCTCGACCGCAACGGCCTGCGCCCCTCGCGCTACTGGGTGACCGAGGACGGCCTCGTCGTACTGGCTTCCGAGGCCGGCGTCCTGGACATCGACCCGGCGACGGTGACCGAGAAGGGCCGGCTCGAGCCGGGCCGGATCTTCCTCGTCGACGTCAAGGCACACCGCATCATCACCGACGCCGAGGTGAAGAACTCGCTCGCCAACGAGGCGCCGTACGACGAATGGCTGCACGCCGGCCTGATCCGGTTCGATGACCTGCACGAGCGTGAGCACGTCGTGCACAGCCACGCGTCGGTCACGCGCCGCCAGCAGGTCTTCGGGTACACCGAGGAAGAGCTGCGCGTCATCCTCACCCCGATGGCCAAGGCCGGCACCGAGCCGATCGGCTCGATGGGCACGGACACGCCGATGGCGATGCTCAGCGACCGGTCCCGGTCGCTGTTCGACTACTTCGCGCAGTTGTTCGCCCAGGTCACCAACCCGCCGCTGGACGCGATCCGCGAGGAGCTCGTGACCTCGCTGTCGTCGAGCGTCGGCCCGGAGTCGAACCTGCTGAACCCGGGCCCGGCGTCCTGCCGCCAGGTGGTGATCCCGTTCCCGGTGATCACCAACGACGAGCTCGCGAAGCTCCGCCACATCAACCTCGACGGCGACATGCCCGGCCTGGCCACCACGGTCCTGCGCGGCGTGTACGACGTGGAGGGTGGGGGAGAAGCACTCAAGGCACGGCTCGACGAGATCTGCGCCGAGGCCGACGCCGCAATTCGTGAGGGCGCGCGCATCGTCGTACTGTCCGACCGGCACTCGAACGCCGACAGCGCGCCGATCCCGTCGCTGTTGCTGACCGCGGCCGTGCACCACCACCTGGTTCGCGAGAAGACCCGCACTCAGGTCGGCCTGGTCGTCGAGGCCGGTGACGTCCGCGAGGTCCACCACGTCGCACTCCTGATGGGGTACGGCGCGGCTGCCATCAACCCGTACCTCGCACTGGAGTCGGTCGAGGACCTCTGCCGCCGCGGCACCTACCTGCCGGGGATCGAGCCCGAGCAGGCCGTCCGCAACGTGGTGAAGTCGCTCGGCAAGGGCGTGCTCAAGGTGATGTCGAAGATGGGCGTGTCGACGGTCGCGTCGTACACGGGTGCCCAGATCTTCGAGGCCAACGGCCTGTCCCCGGAGCTGGTCGACAAGTACTTCACCGGTACGTCGTCCAAGCTCGGCGGGATCGGCCTGGACACGATCGCCGAGGAGGTCCGCCAGCGGCACCTGAAGGCGTACCCGGCCGACGGCATCCTGACCGCGCACCGCCAGCTCGAGATCGGCGGCGAGTACCAGTGGCGGCGGGAAGGCGAGCCGCACCTGTTCGACCCCGAGACCGTGTTCCGGCTGCAGCACAGCACCCGGAGCGGGCGGTACGACATCTTCAAGCAGTACACGGCCGGTGTCGACGAGCAGTCCGAGCGGCTGATGACGCTGCGCGGTCTGTTCTCGTTCAAGAACCGCGAGCCGATCCCGATCGACGAGGTCGAGCCGGTCAGCGAGATCGTCAAGCGGTTCTCCACCGGCGCGATGAGCTACGGCTCGATCAGCGCCGAGGCGCACACCACGCTCGCGATCGCGATGAACCAGCTCGGCGCCAAGTCGAACACCGGCGAAGGCGGCGAGGACTCCGAGCGTCTGCACGATCCTGCCCGGCGCAGCTCGATCAAGCAGGTCGCGTCCGGACGGTTCGGCGTCACGTCGGAGTACCTGACGAACTCCGACGACATCCAGATCAAGATGGCGCAGGGCGCCAAGCCCGGTGAGGGTGGTCAGCTCCCCGGGAACAAGGTCTACCCGTGGGTCGCGAGCACCCGGCACTCGACGCCCGGCGTCGGCCTGATCTCGCCGCCCCCGCACCACGACATCTACTCGATCGAGGATCTCGCCCAGCTGATCCACGACCTGAAGAACGCCAACCCCAAGGCCCGCATCCACGTGAAGCTGGTCTCCGAGGTCGGGGTCGGCACGATCGCGGCCGGCGTCTCCAAGGCACACGCGGACGTCGTACTGATCTCCGGGCACGACGGTGGCACCGGCGCGGCACCGCTGACCTCGCTCAAGCACGCCGGCGGTCCGTGGGAGCTCGGTCTGGCCGAGACCCAGCAGACCCTGCTGCTCAACGGGTTGCGCGACCGGATCGTCGTACAGACCGATGGTCAGCTGAAGACAGGCCGGGACGTGGTGATCGCGGCCCTGCTCGGCGCGGAGGAGTACGGGTTCGCCAGCGCTCCGCTGGTGGTGTCGGGCTGCATCATGATGCGCGTCTGCCACCTCGACACCTGTCCGGTCGGCGTCGCCACCCAGAACCCGGTACTGCGGGAGCGCTTCTCCGGGAAGCCGGAGTTCGTGGTGAACTTCTTCGAGTTCATCGCCGAAGAGGTCCGCGAGTACCTTGCAGAGCTCGGTTTCCGGACCCTGGACGAGGCGATCGGCCACGCCGAGGTGCTGGACATCAAGCGCGCGGTCGACCACTGGAAGGCCGACGGTCTCGACCTGACGCCGATCCTGCACGTGCCGTCGCTGCCCGAGGGCGCTTCGCGGCACCAGGTGATCGAGCAGGACCACGGCCTCGACAAGGCCCTCGACAACGAGCTGATCCGGATCTGCCGGCCGGCAATCGAGAACGGCGAACCGGTCCGGGCCCAGCTCGCGATCCGCAACGTCAACCGGACCGTCGGCACGATGCTCGGTCACGAGATCACCAAGAAGTACCGGGCCGCCGGACTGCCCGACGGCACCATCGATCTCACCTTCACCGGATCGGCCGGCAACTCGTTCGCCGCCTTCGTCCCGCGCGGTGTCACGCTGCGCCTCGAAGGCGACGCCAACGACTACGTCGGCAAGGGCCTGTCCGGTGGCCGGGTCGTCATCCGCCCGGACCGGCATGCCCGGTTCGACGCGGCCGACCAGATCATCGCCGGCAACGTCATCGCGTACGGCGCGACGTCCGGTGAACTGTTCATCAGTGGTGGCGCCGGGCAACGGTTCTGTGTCCGGAACTCCGGAGCCACCGCGGTCGTCGAAGCAGTCGGCGACCACGCCTGCGAGTACATGACCGGTGGGCGCGTCGTCGTACTGGGCGCCACCGGCCGGAACTTCGCAGCGGGCATGTCGGGCGGCGTGGCCCACGTGCTCGACCTGGACCGCGCCCTGGTGAACCCGGAGCTGGTGGACCTGCTCCCGCTCACCTCGGACGAGTCCGACCTGTTGCAGGACCTGGTTCGGCGTCATCACGAGGAGACCGGTTCGGAGCGGGCAGCCAAGCTGCTCAGCGACTGGACCGCCTCGGCCGACAGGTTCACCACGGTGATGCCCCGCGACTACGCCCGGGTGTTGGCAGCCAAGGCGGCTGCCGAGCGCGATGGGCTGGACGAGGACGCCACCACGCGAGCGATGATGGAGGCCATCTGATGGCTGACCCCAAGGGTTTTCTCACCACTGGTCGTGAGGTCGCCGAGCGGCGGCCGGTCGAGGAGCGGGTGCAGGACTGGAAAGAGGTCTACCCCGGTGGACCCGGCAAGGCCCTGCTGCCGATCATCACCAAGCAGGCCGGCCGCTGCATGGACTGTGGGATCCCGTTCTGCCACAGCGGCTGCCCGCTGGGCAACCTGATCCCGGAGTGGAACGACCTGGTCTGGCGCGACGACTGGTCCTCGGCGATCGAGCGGCTGCACGCCACCAACAACTTCCCCGAGTTCACCGGGCGGCTCTGCCCGGCGCCGTGCGAGACCTCCTGCGTGCTTGGCATCAACCAGGACCCGGTCACGATCAAGAACGTCGAGGTCGCGATCATCGACAAGGCCTGGGAGACCGGCCATGTCAACCCGCAGCCGCCGGAATGGCTGACCGGCAAGACGATCGCGGTCGTCGGCTCCGGCCCGGCCGGGCTGTCGGTCGCGCAGCAGCTGACCCGCGCCGGGCACACGGTCGCCGTCTACGAGCGTGCCGAGGCGCCGGGCGGTCTGCTCCGGTTCGGCATCCCCGAGTTCAAGATGGAGAAGGAACAGGTCGACCGCCGGATCCAGCAGATGAAGGAGGAGGGGACCGTCTTCCGCTCAGGCGTCAACGTCGGCGTGGACGTCACCGGTACCCAGCTCAAGCAGCGGTACGACGCCGTCGTGATCGCGACCGGCGCCACCGCGGCCCGGGATCTGCCGGTGCCCGGTCGCGAGTTCGGCGGGATCCACCAGGCGATGGAGTACCTGCCGCAGGCCAACCGGGTCGCTCTCGGCCAGACGATCGAGGACCAGATCGTTGCCACCGGCAAGGACGTGGTCATCATCGGTGGCGGTGACACCGGGGCGGACTGCCTCGGCACCGCCCACCGGCAGGGCGCCCGTTCGGTCACCCAGCTCGAGATCATGCCCCGACCCGGCGACGATCGGCCGGCCGGTCAGCCGTGGCCGACGTACCCGATGATCTACCGGGTCGCCTCGGCGCACGAGGAGGGCGGCGACCGCGTGTACGCCGTCTCCACGGTGAACTTCGAATCCGATGCCGACGGCAACGTCTCGGGGCTGAACCTGGTCGAGGTGAAGTTCGAGGGTGGCAAGTTCAACCCCGTCGAAGGCTCCGAGCGGACCATCCCGGCGCAGCTCGTGCTGCTCGCGATGGGCTTCCTCGGACCGGAGCGCGAAGGCTTCCTCGAACAGCTCGGCGTCGAACTCGACGAACGCGGCAACGTCAAGCGGGACAAGAACTACCACACCTCCGTCGAAGGCGTCTTCGCCTGCGGCGACGCCGGCCGTGGCCAGTCCCTGATCGTCTGGGCCATCGCCGAAGGCCGCTCCTGCGCCAACGGCGTAGACACCCACCTCACCGGCTCCTCCACCC
>NZ_SMKA01000171.1 GCF_004348455.1 Kribbella albertanoniae | reverse complement strand
CGCCCTCACCGACACCATCGCCCACGCCTTCGCCGACTCCGACCGCCACCCCGCAGCCGTAGCCGTACTGCTGTAGCTGCTTCGGCCGCCCGGTCTTCGGGTACTGGGCGGCCATGGATGCGACTGGACTTCTGCAGGCGGCTGAGCGATTGTCGGATTCGCTGACGCCTGGTGATCTGGACCATACGTTGAGCCGGATCACGGCGGCTGCGGTTGAGGTGCTGCCGGAGGTCGAGTACGCGAGTATCACGGTGAAGCACAGTGACGGCCGGCTGGAGACGATCGCGCCGACCAGCGATGTGCTGTGGGGTGTGGACGCGGCGCAGTACGAGTTGCGCGAGGGGCCGTGCTACGACGCTGCGACGGACGGGGTGCACATTCTGTCGCCTGACCTGGCTGCGGATCCACGGTTTCCGCGGTACGCCGCTAGTGCGGTGGCGGCGGGGATTCTGGCTCAGGCCGGGTTGCGGTTGTTCGATGCGCCGAAGTCGCAGGGGGCGTTGAATCTGTACTCGACGACTGTCGGCTCGTTCAAGGACCTGGGAGCTGTGGGTGCGCTGTTCGCTCATCAGTCCGCGATCGCGATCGAGTACGCCCGGGAGATCCACAATCTGCAGGACGCGCTGCGCACCCGCCGTACCATCGGCCAGGCGATCGGCATCCTGATGGAGCGGTACACGCTGACCGACCAGCGGGCGTTCGCGTTCCTCGCGCGGCTGTCCCAGCAGCGCAACACGAAACTCCACCGGATCTCCGCGGAACTCGTCGAGGATGCCGAACTCCGCGGTGAACAGGGCGTCGGGGCCGGCTAGGTCTGGTCGCGGCCGGGGAGCTTGCGGGTGTCGATGAGTTCCTGGGCGACGTCGCGCAGCTTGCGGTTGTAGTCCTGGGAGTAGCGTCTCAGCACTTCGAACGCGCGGTCGCCGTCGAGGTCGTAGCGCTCCATCAGGATGCCCATCGCCTGCCCGACCAGTTTCCGGGCGTCGACGGCGCGCAGCATCGTCTCTTGGTGGCGTGCCGAGGCGATCGCGATCGAGGCATGCCGGGCCAGGATGTGTGCGACCGCCAGATCGTCGGGGGAGAACGTCTCGCCATAAAGATTGAGCACTGCCTGCGAGCGGCCGGAGACCATGAGCGGTAGGTGAACGGCGCTGTGGATCCCCAACGCCGTGAGCCGGCTGATCAGCTCCGGTGACCATCTGGTCTCCGCGCTGACGTCAGGGAGCTGAACGACCGCGTTCTCGACGATGGCGGTCAGCAACGGCCCGGCGCCGGCGTCGATCTGCTCCTGGTAGAGCTCGGCCAGCACCGGATCGGTCGAGGCCACCACCTCGGGGCGACGTCCCTGGGCGATCAGCACCACCGACGCGAACTTGCACGACAGGGCTTGCAGCGCGAACTGGACGACGGCCTCGACGGTCTCCTCGATCCCGTCGACGGTCTGCAGTTCGGAGGCCAGCCGGGCGAATGCCTCGGCCGACGAGTAGTCCACGGACATGACGGATCTCCACTCGCCTTGCGGCGGCGGTCACCCACCTTCCGGAGCAACCCGGCACCATCCTGCCCGATGGTCCCCGCTCACGAAAACCCGGCTACCTGTTACAGCGGGTGCTTTCTGGGGAACCCGTCAAGAAGGCGGCCAGCAGCCGCGCGCGGAAGATGGTTCGCCCAGGTCGTGTGCGTTGCGAAAACAGCGCACGCGACCGCCCCACCAAACTAGAAGCCCGGCAGGAAGAGACACAGCACGTGTCCGTGCGGGTCCCGAATGACGCGTACGCCGTCTGGCTGCGGCTGGTGCTCTTCCACGGTCGCACCGAGGCTGACCGCGCGGGCCGTCTCCTGCTCGAGGTCATCGACCTGTACGTCGAGATGCGCCTGCATCTGCTGGCTCCCCGGCTGCTGAGGCCAGACCGGTGCCACGTGATCGGTCTCCAACTGAAAGCTGAGGCTCGGGCGGTCGTCATCGGGATGGCACACCCGAGCCCAGTACGGGTCGCTCCGGGTGACTTCCCACCCCAGCAGCTCGCTGTAGAAGACGGCCAGCGCCGGGGGATCCGGCGTACCGAGGACAGTAGCGACCAGTCGCGCGGGCATCAGACCTCCTGGAGGGTTGTCGTCATGCCTAGGCAGTACCCATCGGCGAAGCGGTTTTCTGCCGGGTACCGGTGCGACGGCCGCAGCTGAATGAGGAGGAGGAAACTGATGAGCAAGATTGCATTTCTGGTGGCCGCTGAGGGAATCGAGCGGGTTGAGCTGACCGAGCCTTGGAAGGCTGTGGAGAAGGCTGGGCATGAGCCGGTGCTGGTTAGCCCGGAAGCGGGGGAGGTGCAGACGTTCGATCATCTGACCGCGGCTGACAAGGTGCCGGTTGACGAGGTGGTTGCTGATGTTGCGGTGGATGACTTCGCCGCTGTTGTGTTGCCGGGTGGTGTTGCCAACCCCGATGCACTTCGTCGGGACCAGAAGGCAGTTGCCTTCGTCAAGGACTTTGTTGCCTCCGGCAAACCGCTGGCTGCGATCTGTCACGCACCCTGGACGTTGATCGAGGCCGACGTCGTCCGCGACCGCACCCTGACGTCGTGGCCGAGTCTGCAGACCGACCTTCGCAACGCGGGTGCCAGCTGGATCGACCAGGAGGTCGTGATCGACGGCAACCTGATCACCAGCCGGAACCCCGACGACCTTCCGGCCTTCTCAGAGGCTCTGCTCAAAGCCCTTGCTTGAGGCCGGCCGCGCGGTCGTAGTCGTGATGCCAGTCGCCGGTCGGGAACAGGATGATCCGCTCGACGCCGGCCTGCTCATAGGCTGCGAGTTGCTCAGCGGCACGAGCTAGGTCGTCGTCCAGTGGCGGTGCGACCACGGTCGCGCGTAGTGCTGGGCGACCGAGGTCGGCGGCCAGTTGGTTGATCGTGTCGAGGTTGGCGCGGACCTCGTCGGGTGACTGCGCGATGGTCGCCCAGCCATCGCCGTACTGGGCAGCCCGCCGGTGTGCACGGATTCCACCGCCCGCAACAAAGATCGGCGGTACGGCGGAGCCCGGGGCCAGTGTCGCCTCGGTGCCGTCGGCAAGCGTCGCCGGGCGTCCGGCGATCAGGTCGGGCAGTACGGCGAGGGCCTCGTCGGTCAGCCGGCCGCGTTCGGTGTACTCGACTCCAGCGGCTCGCCAACCGACATCGCCGTGGGCCGGGTTGCCGGTTCCGATACCGAGCACCAGGCGATTGCCGGACAGCAGTTGGAGAGTGTTCACCTGCTTGGCGGCCCACGCAGCCGTACGCAGGGCCAGCAGCATCACGTTGTAGCCAACGGTGATCCGCTCGGTGACCGCCGCCGCGGTGGCCAGCACCGCCGTACTGTCGAGCATCGGACCACTGGCGATCAGATGGTCGGTGGACCAGACGGAATCCAGTCCGACCTGCTCGGCGTACCGGGCGCTGGCGCGGACGTCGGCGAGGATCGGCCGGCTCGGGTCGGGCGTGGATGTCGGCAGGATGACACCGATCTCAACAGTCATACCTTCGCCAACCCGAACCGAGCCCCCGCAATTCCCACCTAGTCCTTCAGACCGGCCCCGATGTCCGCGCTCATCACGTACTTCTGGAAGACCAGATAAAGGGCGACCAGCGGGATCATCGAGAGCACCGAGGCGCCCAGGAGGACCGACCAGTTCACGTTCTCCGCGCCGACGATGGTCGCGACACCGATCTGCAGTGTGTACTTGCTCGGATCGTTCAGCACGACCAAGGGCCAGATGTAGTCGTTCCACCGCCACTGGAACGAGAAGATCGCCAAGGTCAGCATGATCGGCCGGGACAGTGGCAGCATGATCCGCCACAACGTCTGCAACTCACCGGCCCCATCGATCCGGGCCGCCTCGAGCAGGTCGTTCGGCACGGTGAGGAAGAACTGCCGGAACATGAACGTGCCGGTCGCCGTGATCACCGACGGTACGACGACCGCCGCGAGGCTGTTGTACATGCCGAGGTCACGCACCACCAGGAACAGCGGCGCCAGGATGACCTCGCCGGGCAGCATCGTGGTCGCCAGGATGCAGACGGCGAACGCCTTGATCCACCAGTTCGTGTACTTGGCCAGCGCGTACCCACAGGCGGCGCTCGCCACGATCGTGAGCACGGTGGCCGAGACGGCGACGATCAGCGTGTTGACGAAGTACTGCGCGACGTCGAAGCTCGTCCAGGCCTGGGTGAAACCCTTGATCGTCGGATTCTTCGGGAAGATCGTCAGCGGATACGAGAACAGCTCGCCGGCCGGCTTGAACGAACTGAGCAGGAACCAGAGGACAGGAACGCCGTACACGGCGACCATGAGCCACATCAGCGCGGTCGCCCAGATCTTCTTGGGGAGATCGCCCGTGGAGGAGGCAGTGGCGGCCATGTCAGGAGTCCTTCCGCCGGTTCAGGGCGAGCTGTACGAGCGCGATCACCATCAGGATCAGCATCAGTACGAACGACGCCGCGCTCGCGTAGCCGATCTGGGCCCGCTGGAAGCCCTTGGTGTAGATGTACTGGACCAGCAGGTTGTTCGCCGTCCCCGGGCCACCACCGTTGATGGCCTGGATCAGGGCGTACTCCTTCATCGAGCCGAGCACACTCAGCAGCACCACGATGAAGGTCGTCGGAGCGATCGCAGGCAGGGTGATGTGCCGGAACTTGGCCCATCCACCGGCGCCGTCGAGTGACGCCGCCTCGTAGTACGCCGTCGGAACGTTCTTCAGCGCGGCAACGAACAGCAGCATGTTGAACGCCGTACCGCCCCAGGCCGCGGCCACGATGACGACCAGCATCGACAGGTTCGCGTTCGACTGCCACGGCACCTCACTGCCGCCGAGCGAGGTGATGATGTAGTTGACGAGCCCGAAGTTCTCGCCGAACATCCAGCGCCAGATGACGCCCGCGATGATCGGCGAGATCAGCCACGGCAGGAAGAAGATGATCCGCGCGACGGACTTGCCCTTGGTGTAGTTCGTGACCAGCAGGACCGCGGTGCTCAGGGACAGCACCAGCGTCAGCGGTACGACGCCGGCCGTGAACACCAGGGTCCGGACCAGCGCCGCGTAGAACGCGTCGTCCTGCAGCAACCGCTGGTAGTTGTCCATCCCGACGTACGGCGCGGTGCCGATGCCGGTGTAACTCGTGAACGAGTAGAGCAGACCGGTCACCGCCGGCCAGACGAAGAACGTGACGAGCAGCAGCAGGTTGATCGAGATGAGCGCCAGCGGTGCCGCGGTGTAGCGGTTCAGGCGGCGTTCGGGCCAGAGTCGTCGCACCCGCGTCAGCCCAGCGTGGAGTTGAGGCCGTCGACGATGTTGGTAACCGTCTTCTGTACGTCCTGCTCACCGTTGACGAACTTCGCCAGCTCACCCTTCGTCGGGTCCTCACCGGCCTCCTTGCCGGCGAGCAACAGCTTCGTTCCGGCGGCCTGGCCGGACGACGAGATCGGGTCGGCGAGCTCGATCTCCTTGGTGTAGAGCGTGTAGGCGTCCAGTGCGGCCTTGGACTTGAACGGGTACTTCAGCGTGAGCCCGGACTCGACCGGCAGGTAGCCGTTGGACTGCGCCAGCTTGGTGTAGTTGTCACGCCGGAACAGGAAGTCGACCCACTTCTTCGCCGCCGCGGCGGTATCTTTGTTGTTGAAGGCAACGACCTTGCCGCCGAGGTTGATGTCGGTCGCGTGCACCGGGCCCGGGGTCGGTGCGCTGGCCCACTCGAAGTTGGTGATGCCTTCGGCGAAGTCCGGCACCTGCCAGACGCCGGAGAAGTACGCGACCACCTGGCCGCTCTTGAACAGCGCGTTCGGGTCGCCGCCCGAGGTCCAGACCGACTTCGGCATCACCTTGTCGTCGTTCATCGCCTTGAACTTGGTCAGCGCGGCGACAGTCGCGGCGTCCGGCGTCTGGTACTTGTTGTCGGCGCCGAGCTGGAAGCCCTTGCCGCCGTTGTTGTAGATGAAGGCCCGGATCCGGGCCGCCGAGTTGTCGTAGACCAGGTCGTACTTCGCACCGGTTGCCGTCCGCACCTTGGTCGCGGCGGCGAGGAACTCGTCCCACGTCCAGGTCTTGCTGGGATCAGCCGGTACGGCGACTCCGGCCTTGGTGAACAGGCTCTTGTTGATGAACAGACCGGCAGCGGTGAGGTCGGACGGGATCGCGAGCACCTTGCCGTCCTGCTCGGTGACCAGGTCCTTGCGGATCTGGTTCGTCGCGTTGTTCGCGGTCGCGCTCAGGTCCTGGAGCTGGTTGATCCACAGGGAGTCGAGCGAGGGGACACTGGCGACGTCGGGCAGCGAGTTGGCCTGGGCGGACTGCCGCAGCTTGTCCTGGTAGCCGTCGTACGGCTGGTTCACCACCTCGACGGTGATGCCTTCCTTGGCCTGGAACTCCTTGGCCAGGTCGGTGTATCCCTGGATCTGGGCGGCCGTCGACAGCCAGAAGGTGATCTTCTTCGCGTCACCCGAGGCCGCGTCGTCGGAGCCGGAGCCGCACGCGGTCAGGACCGCCGCGGTCGCCAAACCTGCTGCCAACCACCGCCACCGCCGAAGGGAACCGCTCATCGTTTTCTCCTTGTGTTCAACGCAGCCTGGGTAGGCGACGCTCGGACGCTAGGAGGCAAGCGCTTACCGCGTCAAGGGCAAATGATGTATCGATATACATTTAAGTCCTGACATAAGTACCCTGAGCGTGAGGACAGTGCGGTGGACCAAGATTTCGTCCGGTTGCTGACGGCAGCGAGCGAGGCGCAGCTCACGCGAGAACTCCCGGTTGGGAGCGATCCCAGACGGGTTGGGCGAGAGCTCCGGCGGCTCGTCGCCGGGTATCTGGGAGAGTCGAAGTACCGCCACGATCCGGCGATTCTGGAGAGGTCGCGGCAACTAACTGCCGAGCTCGCGGCGTCGCAGCATCCGGACGGCACCTACGACATCGGCAACCTGCACTCGCCGCCGGACACGGCCTTCCTGGTCCAGGATCTCTGTGTGGTCTGGGAATTGCTCGACCAGGACGATCAGGGGCCGACGGCATCGATCCGGACCGTGATCCACGAAATCCTGCAGAAGGCCGGCCCGGCGCTCGCGACTGGGGGCGTGCACACCCCGAACCACCGGTGGGAGGTTTCGGCGGCGCTGGCCCGCGTCCACCACATCATCCCGGACCAGCGGTACGTCGATCGGATCGACGAGTGGCTGACCGAGGGAATCGACGCGGGCCCGGATGGGATCTACAGCGAACGCAGCGCGATCTACGCGGCGGCTGTGACGAATCCCTCGCTGCTGACGATCGCCTGGCTGCTGGCCCGGCCTGAGCTGATCGAGTTCGTCCGGCGCAACCTGGAGGCGACGCTCTACCTGCTGGAGCCGAACGGCGAGGTGGATGTGGTCGCGTCCCGTCGGCAGGATCAGTTCGGTGTCTTTGACGGCTGGCCCTATCTCCTCCAGTTTCGCGAGCTTGCGCTCCTGGATGGTGACAGCCGGTTCGCGGCCGTTGCTCAGAGCATCGAACGTCGTGGCACCGGTGAGCTGGGGGACTTCCTGGCCGAGGTGCTCGAACGGCCCGAGCTGGCCGCTCCTCTCCCTCAGCCGACAGAGCCTCAGCCCGCCGAGCCGCCGACGGACTTCGTCCAGGAGTTCCCGTCGCAGGCATCCGTGCGGATCCGGCGAGGGAGCCGAACGGCGACGATCTTCGGCGGGACCGATTTCCACGACGTGCCGGTGATCGCCTCCGGACTCTCCGTCAACCCGACCTTCTTCAAGCTGCGCCACGGCGACGCGATCCTCGACTCCGTCCGGCTCGCACCGCAGTTCTTCGGCACCGGGCACTTCCACAGCGAGTACCTGCGGCGGTGGTCGCAGTCCGTGGTCGAGCTCGGCTCCGAGGTCGCCGTGCCGTACTACCAGCCGTTGTCCCCGGAACGCCGTGCACCGGACGGCCGATACCCGCTGACACCTGACGGCCGGTTCTATGCGGCGATGGACTTCGGCCAGCGGTCCAGGGACTACCACAAGCTGCGTACGGCGATCACGGTGGCGGAGGTCGAGAAGGGGTTCGACCTGACCTTCGAGCTGACCGGATCCGAGGCGCCGTACGCGATCGAGCTCTGCTTCCGGCCGGGTGGGGTGCTGTCGGGGGTCGAGGCGATTGATGAGTCCGGCAACTTCCAGCTGGAGTCCGGGACCGGGGTGTACACGGTCGGCGAGGACCGGATCGAGTTCGGTCCGGGGTCAGGGGCAGCACGCGTCGGGATGGATCCGGGAGAGCGCTACCGGATGCTCAACGGCTCGCTGGTACCCGACGGACTGCGCGTCTACCTCACTGGCCGCGCTCCCGCCTCGCAGAGCCTCGAGATTAGATACAGTCAGAGACTCGAGTTCCGTACGTTGTAATGGTCCTTGACCGGGAGGTTGTTACCGCGAACACTGGCCCTGGCGCACGTAAGCAGCAACCAGGGGGTTCGGATTGACCAGCGGTAAGCAAGCGAGTCTGACCGACGTTGCGGATCTCGCGGGCGTGTCGCACATGACGGTCTCCCGGGTGGTCAACAAGACCGGCCCGGTGAGCGCCGCGACCCGGGCCCGGGTGCTGGCGGCGGTCGAGAAGCTGAGCTACCGGCCCAACTCGGCGGCGCGCGCCCTGGTCACCGGCAAGACCGGCATCCTGGGCGTGGTCACGCTGGATTCGACCCTCTACGGCCCGGCCAGCACGCTGTACGGCATCGAGCACGCAGCGCGCGAGGCCGGGTATTCGGTCACGATCACGAGCGTCGGTACGCCGAACACCGTGGCCATCGCGGAGGCGATCGAGACCCTGCGCCGGCAGGCGGTCGAGGGGATCGTGGTGATCGCGCCGCATGCGGCCGCCAGCAAGTCACTCGAGGTCGTACCGCATGACATCCCGCTGGTCGCCGTAGGTGGCGGCCAGCAGGCGCCGGTCCCGATGATCGCCGTCGACCAGTCCGACGGCGCTCGGCGCGCCACGGAGCACCTGCTCGCCCTCGGTCACAAGACCGTCTGGCATGTGGCTGGGCCGGTCGACTGGCTTGAGGCTCAGGATCGTGAAGCGGCCTGGCGGCAGACCCTGAAGCGGCACCGCGTCAGGGCGCCGCGCATCATCCGCGGTGACTGGAGCTCGCGCTCGGGGTACGCCGCCGGCCAGGTGCTGGCTCGTGAGAAGGACCTGACTGCGGTGTTCGTCGCCAACGACCAGATGGCCCTCGGCCTGCTGCGGGCGTTCACCGAAGCGGGGATCGGGGTCCCGAAGGACGTGCATGTGGTCGGCTTCGACGACGTACCGGAGGCCGCGTACTTCAGCCCACCGCTGACCACGGTCCGCCAGGACTTCATCGAGGTCGGCCGGCGGACGTTCCGCCAGTTGGCCGAGCAGATCGCAGGCCGCGAGCCGGCTGCTCGCGACCTGGTCGCTGCGGAGTTGATCGTGCGGGAGAGCACCGGACCCCGTTAGAGCTCGGTCGGGCCCAGTTCCGCGGTCGGTGTGAACCGGGCCGTGGTGTCAGCAAGCGTGTCCAGCTCCAGTACGACGAGTTCGTTGGTGCCTGCTCGTAGCGCGGGGCCGGGGATGTAGAGCGTGTGCTGGGGACCGCGGCGCCAGTAGCGGCCGAGGCAGAAACCGTTGATCCACGCGAACCCCTTGCCCCAGGCATCGGTCCGGAGGAACAGGTCGGTGGGTTCTTCGATGGTGAAAGCGGCCCGGTAGGCAGTCGGGCCGACACCTGCTGTGGACTGCAGCGTTGTCCTCCACAGCTCCGGTACGGCGTCGAGGTCGATCGCCAGCGTCTGCCAGGCGGACGGCGTACTCGTGCCGACCTGGAGCGGCCCGATGAGCCCCTTGGCTTCGCCGATGCGCGAGCCGTAGTTGACGCGGCCCTGGTCCTCGACGATCAGGTCGAGGCGGCCGCGTCCGCGGGGGAGCGTGATCGCGCGGTCGTGGTCCTCGCGGCTGAGTACGCCGATCGGATCGCCGTCGAGGAAGACGTGGGCCCGGTCGCGGACCTCGTCGAGCTGGAGAACCACGGGACCGTCGAGGTCGAGCTGCGTGCGGTACAGGGCGAACTGGGCGTCGAGGTCGTCCAGACTCGGCAAGTCCTCGTGCGCGCGCCAGGCACCCCAGCTGTCCGGCCGATCCAGCAGCCGGATCGGTTCGCCCAGCGTCGCGCTGAACTCGGGCACCGGCGGCTGCACGTCGAACTCAGGCAGCGGCGGGACCGGCGCGTGCCGGGCGATGACCTCCCGGAACGCGTGGAACTTCGCGGTCAGCCGACCGGCCTCGTCAACCGGGGCGTCGTAGTCGTACGACGTGACAGTCGGCCGGTAGACACCCTTGTCGTTGGCGCCGTTCGTCAAACCGAAGTTCGTCCCGCCGTGGACCATGTAGATGTTCACCGAGGCACCCGTCGACAGGAGTGCATCCAGCTCGGCGGCCGCCTCGGCGGCGGAGGTGGTGTGGTGCGGCCCGCCCCAGTGGTCGAACCAGCCGTCCCAGAACTCCATACACATCAGCGGACCGGTCGGTTGATGAGCCCGCAGTGTCGCCAGGCGCTCGACACTGCGTGATCCGAACGAACCGGTCCGCAGTACGCCGTCGATCCCGCCCGCGGTCAGCATCGCGTCCTCGGGCTGGTCGACGGTGACCAGCGGCACCGTGATGCCCTGGGCGCGGAACAGTTCGACCAGCCACTTCAGGTACGTCGAATCGTTGCCAAAGGCACCGTATTCGTTCTCCACCTGCAGCAGCAGGACCGGTCCGCCTTGATCAACCTGCAGAGGGCGCACGATCCGCAGTACCTCGCTGAAGTACTCGCCGACCGCGGCGAGGTACTGCGGTTCGTACCGGCGAACCCCCACTCCTGGCTGCCGGAAAAGCCAGGAAGGGAGGCCGCCGTTGTCCCACTCGGCACAGATGTACGGGCCGGGCCGGACGATTGCGTGCAGACCTGCTTCGGCGACCCGGCGCAGGAACAGCTCGAGATCGAGCATTCCGGTGGTGTCGAAGACACCGCGCCGGGGTGAGTGCGCGTTCCAGGGGACGTAGGTCTCGATCGTGTTGAGACCCATCAACCGCGCCTTCTCGATCCGGTCGGCCCACTGGTCCGGATGGATCCGGAAGTAGTGCAGCGCACCGGACAGGATCTGGAACGGCTTCCCGTCGAGCAGGAACTCGGACTCACCGATTGCGAAGTCTGGCATATCTCCCTCTTCTAGATAGTGCAGTTAGCCGTTGACCTGGAAGCCCTGCTGGTTGCCGTAGGCCACCAACGCGTCCTGCCAAGCCTTCAACCCGCCGTCGAGACCAGACTTGGCCTGGTACGACTTACCCACCGTGTCACCGAAGATGCTGTTTGCGTAGAGCTGGTACGGCAGGTAGCTCCAGCCCGGCGCAACCGTGCTCGCGGCGCCGGTGAGCACCTCGTTGATCGCCTGGCCACCGAAGTACGCGCTCTTCTTACCGACGAACTCCGGCGCCTTCAGATCGGCCGTGGTGGCGGGGAAGCCGCCGCTGGCCAGGAAGGTCTTCACGCCGTCACCGTTGTTGAGCCAGCGGACGAAGCCGGCAGCCAGCGCGGGGTTCGCGCTCTGCTTGAGCACGGCCTGCGTGCTGCCGCCATTTTCCGCCGTCACTGGCTGACCGTCGTACGTCGGCATCGGGGCGACCCGCCACTTGCCGGCACCGGCCTTGACCGAGGCTTCCATCACACCGGGCATCCAGGCGCCGGTGGGCAGCGTGGCGATCGTGCCGTCACCGAGTGCCTTGAACCATGCGTCGGACCAGCCGGGGATGGTGGACACGAGCCCGCCTTCGACCAGCTGGTTCCACTCGGAGGTCCACTTCTTGGAGCCTTCGTCGGCCAGGTTGATCGTGACGTTCTTGCCGTCGGTGCTGAACGGCTTGCCACCGGCCTGCCAGATCATGCTGGTCGTGAACCCGGCGTCACCGCTGTCGTTGGTGATGAACTTCTTCGGGTCGGCCGCGTGCAGCTTCTTCGCCGCGGCGATGTACTCGTCCCAGGTCTTCGGCACGGTCAGGCCGTACTTGTCGAAGACCTCCTTGTTGTAGAACAGGGCCATCGGGCCGGAGTCCTGCGGCAGCCCGAAGAGTCCTTCACCGGCGTGGACCGCGGCCCAGGTCGACGGTGTGTACGCCGACTCGAACTGGTCGAAACCGTACTGCCGCAGATCGACCAGCGAACCGGGCAGCGCGAACTGCGGCAGCGCCTGGTACTCGATCTGCGCGACGTCGGGCGCACCCGAACCGGCCTTGATCGTGTTCTGCAGCTTGGTGTAGTGGTCGTTGCCGGTTCCGGCGTTGACGTAGTTCACCTTGACGTTCGGGTAGGCCTTCTCGAACGCCGTGACCTGTGCCTGGGCGGACGGTGTCCAGCTCCAGTAGGTGATGGTGCCGCCGGCCTTGAGCGCCTCGTCCACCGCAGCGGGGGAGCCCTGCTGCTTGGTGTCACCGCCACTGCCGGAGTCGTTGCCCGAACCGCAGGCAGCCAGGACGAGCGACAGCGCCGCGATCGTCGTACCGGCAACTAGCAGCCGGCGTCGTTGGAATGACTTCATCTTGTTCCCTTTCACTGTTACGCCCGCACCCATTGCTGGTTCGGCTGCCCGTTGCAGGACTGGAGCTCGACCGGAGTGCCGTTCGCTGTTCCGGCGGCCTGCAGGCAGAGCGCCGGGTTGTTGATGCTGGAGATCGACTTGTCGTCGTTGAGATTCCAGGTCTGGCCGATCGCATTGGTGCAGTCGCTGATCACGACCGCGCTACCAGTCGCGCCTGGCGTCAGACACTTGTCGGAGTAGATCGTGAGCTGCTTGCTCGCGGTCAGGTTCCAGCTCTGGTTGCCGCCGCCGTTGCAGTCCCACAGGTCGAGCGCCGTACCGTTGGTGGTCGAGAAGCCCGGTACGTCGAGGCACCGGTTGCTCTCGACTCCGCGCAGCGGCTCGCCGGGCGGGGCCGGCGGCAACGTGTTGACCGGCTCCTTCTTCAGCAGACCCCAACCCCACTGCAGCTGGGCCAGACCGCTGGTGCTGTTGACCTTCAGGTCCCGCTCGCTGACCTGAGTGGTCATCGAGTACGAGTCGCCGTTACGCAGACCGGGCCAGTACACGATGCCCATCTTCTGGGCGCGGGCGGTCTCGGTCAGGGCACCCAGGTACGCCGTGGAGGTGTTGCCCTCGTGATTGCCGTAGTTCAGGCCGATCGTCATCGGTGAACCGGCCTCGTCGATGATCGTGCGCCACCCGTACTCGCCGATCCGCGGCTTCAGGTTCGCAAGCCAGGCGGCTTCGGTGGTGTCGGACGCCCAGAAGCCGTAGAAGTGCAGCGAGAGCAGCGTGCCCTTCAGCTCGGGCGCGGCGCCGACACCGGTGACGCTGTCGTTGTAGCCGGTACCGGAGATGACCAGGCGGCCGCGGGGGACGTTCGAGTGCCGGTCGGCCCAGGACGAGGCGAGCGACACCCAGTCGGGAAGTGAGTAGCCGAACGGTTCGTTCATCGGCTCGAAGTAGACCTTCGGGTTCTTCCGGTAGGCCTTGAAGACCGTGTCCCACATGGCGGTGAAGGCGGCGGTGTCGTCGACCCGGCCGTCCTTGGCGTTGTCGGCCTCCCAGTAGCTCAGGATGACCTTGTAGCCCTGGTCGGTCGCGGCATCGATCGCCGCACGGTAGGACGACCACCAGTTCGTCCCGACGCTGGACGGATTGATCGGCAGTCGCACGGTGTTGGCGCGCAGCTCCTGACGGAACTCGCTCAGGATGCCGGTCGACTTGCGATACGTGGTCCAGTAGTTGTCCGCCGTACTGAGCCCGGAGGGGACGACCTCGTCGTCGGCGTAGTTGTCGCGCGGGTCGGCCCAGTTCACACCGCGGAAGTCGGCGGTGTTCGGCTGGGGCGGCGATGCTGCCGCGGGAACCGTGAGGGTGGCGGCGACGGTGGCGAGGGCCACGGCCGCGCGCCAGAGTGCGGATTTCATCGGAACTCCTTTACTTGACGCTGCCGGCGGAGAGGCCGGACTGCCAGAAACGCTGGAGCAGCAGGAACGCCACGACGAGTGGCACGATGGTCAGCAGCGAACCGGTGATGACCAGGTTGTAGATCGGGTTGGCGCCGACGCCTGTCGCCTGGCTGTTCCACTGCGTCAGGCCGACCGTGAGCGGGTAGAGACTCGGTTTGCTGAGCATGATCAGCGGCAGGAAGTAGTTGTTCCAGGTCGCCACCACCGCGAACAGCAGAACCGTCACCACGCCGGGCGCGAGCAGCCGCAGCGCCACCGTCGTGAAGATCCGGACCTCGCCGGCGCCGTCGATACGAGCCGCTTCCAGCAGCTCGAACGGGATCGCCTCGGAGGCGTAGACCCACATCAGATAAAGGCCGAACGGGCTGATCAGGGACGGGATGATGATCGCCCAGACGGTGTTGGTGAGACCGAGCTTGGAGAACAGCAGGAACGTCGGTACGGCGAGCGCCGTACCAGGGATCGCGATCGCGCCGAGCAGTACGGCGAAGACCGCGCGTCGCCCGGCGAACTTGTACTTCGCCAGTCCGTAGCCGGCCGCGGTTGCGAGCAGGGTGGCGCCGCCGGCCCCGACCACGACGTACAGGAGGGTGTTTCCCAGCCAGCGCAGGAAGATCCCGTCGTTGTAGGTCAGCGTCTCCTTGATGTTCGAGAACAGCGCGAAGCTGTCGCCGAACCACAGGCCGGGGGTGGAGAGCAGATCGTCCTGGGTCTTGGTCGCGCTGATCACCAGCCAGACGAGCGGCACCAGGGTGTAGACGAGATAGAGCACCATCAGCCCGGTCAGCAGACGGGATGGTTTGGACTTGGTCACAGGGCCTCCCGGGATCCGCGGAGCTGGACCACGTACGCGATGATCGCCGTCAGGACGCCCATCACGATCGCGACCGTGGCGGAGTAGTTGAACTGCTGGCCGGCGAACGAGAGGTTGTAGGCGTACATGTTGGGCGTGTAGTACGTCGTGATCACGTTCGGCGCGAGGGTGCGCAGGATGTTCGGCTCGTTGAACAGCTGGAAGCTGCCGATGATCGAGAAGATCGTGGCGATCACGATCGCACCGCGGAGTGCGGGGAGCTTGATCGCCCGCACGGTCCGGATCGCGCCCGCGCCGTCGATCGCTGCGGCCTCGTACAACTCACCGGGGACCGTGCGCAGCGCCGAGTAGAAGATCAGCATGTTGTAGCCGACGAACTCCCAGGTGACGATGTTGGCGATCGACGGCAGCATCCAGGTACCGCTCAGCGGCTGGACCACCGTCGTACCGAACAGGTCGTTGAGATCCGCGGCCAGGCCGAAGGTGTCGCCGTACAGGAAGCCCCACATCAGGACCGCGACCACACCCGGTACGGCGTACGGCAGGAAGAGGACGATCCGGAAGAAGCTCGCGCCGCGCAGCCGGGCGCTGTCGATCGCGAGCGCCGCGAGCAGCGCCAGGATGAGCATCACCGGGACCTGAACGACGAGGAACACGAGCACCCGGCCGGCCGACTCCCAGAACTTCGGGTCCCGCAGCACCTCGGCGTAGTTGTCCAGGCCGACGAACACCGTGCCGCCGAAGAACGCCTGGTCGCGGTACAGGCTCAGATACACCGCGTACCCGATCGGGGCGAGGAACGTGAGCGCGAAGACGGCCAGGAACGGGCCGACGAAGACCCAGCCTTTCGCCTCCTGGCGGCGTGCCATCCGCAGCCTCCTTGCTGAATTGTTGACGTTAACACCGACGGCCCGGACGCTAGCTTGTTAACGTCAACATGTCTAGGGTGTGTCATCTGAAAGACGGACGGAGGTGTGGGATGCGCAGGCGAGGACCCTCGATAGCCGACGTGGCGCGGCTGGCCGGAGTCTCGGGACAGACCGTGTCCCGGGTCGCCAACGATCGGCCGAACGTCGACACCACCACCCGTGACCGGGTGCTGGCCGCGATGCGTGAGGTCGGCTACCGGCCGAACAGCGCGGCCCGCGCGCTGCGCAACGGCCAGTTCCGGAACATCGGGGTGATCGTCTTCGAGCTGTCCAGCTTCGGCAACACCCGCACGTTCAACGCGGTCGGCCAGGCCGCGACCGCCGCCGGCTACGCGATCAACCTGATCCCGCTGCTGGACGCGGACCAGGGCAAGGTGACCGGCGCGTTCACCCGGCTGCAGGAGCAGGCGGTCGACGGCATCATCATCCTGATCGAGGCCCACCAGCTCGACGAGGCCGAGATCCACCTGCCCGAGGGCCTGCCGGTCGTGGTCGTCGACTCCAGCGCGCACTACGACTATCCGATCGTCGACACCGACCAGGCCCAGGGTGCCCGGATCGCGACCGAGCATCTGCTGGACCTGGGGCACTCCACGGTGTGGCATCTCGGCGGCCCGCCGACCTCCTTCGCGGCGACACGTCGTCGCCGGTCGTGGGAGGAGACCCTGGCTGCGCGTGGATGCCCGGTCCCGCCGCTGCTGGTCGGCGATTGGTCGGCAGCGTCCGGGTACGCCGTCGGCCGGCAACTGGCTGCGGATCCGGCGGTCACGGCGGTCTTCGCCGCGAACGACGAGATGGCGCTCGGTCTGCTGCGCGCACTGCACGAAGAGGGCCGCTCGGTTCCCGGTGATGTGAGCGTGGTCGGGTTCGACGATCAGGAGTCCGCGGCGCAGTTCTGGCCGCCGCTCACCACCGTCCGCCAGTTCTTCCCGGAGGTCGGGCGGCGGGCCGTCGAGGCGTTGATCGCTGAGCTCGGTGCCGAGGAACATCACCATCGGCCGGTCAGCGTGCCGACCGAACTCGTGATCCGGTCCAGCACTGCTCCGCCGCGGGTCGGCTGATGTCGCTTGCATCTCGCTGGGCTGCGCTGAGCCCGGCGATCCGCCAGGCTGCTGTGGATTCGGCGCGCGACCGAGTCGGCGTACCGGATTTGCTTGACCGTTCGTTGTGGGAGTCGCGCCCTGCGTTGGCTGTCTTGGCGCAGGCTGCGGAGGATCGTGGTCAGCCGTGGCCGCGGCTGTTGCTGTCGGACTACGCGCGGTACTGGCGGGACGGCGTACGGACGGCGTACGAGAATCCGGCGGGGGAGTTGCGGCGGCGGACCAGCACGGCTGTGCTTGCGGCGGTCTTGACGGCGGACGAGCGGTACGTCGATGAGGCGGCCGACGGGTTGTTGTTGCTGTGTGAGCAGACGACGTGGTGCTGGGCGGCGCATGAGTCGTTCGCGACCGCTCGGGGTGAAGTTGTGGCGGATTCGCCGTACCTCGATCTGGGGGCTGCCGAGACGGTCGAGATCCTGGCGTGGGCGGACCTCGTGCTCGGGCCTGCTCTGGATGATCGCGTGCCCGGGCTGCGGCGGCGGTTGCGGGAGGAGGCTGATCGGCGGGTACTGCGGCCGTTCCTCGAGGACCGTCGGTGGCACTGGCTCGGGCTGGACGGACACCTGCACAACTGGAACCCGTGGATCCACGGGCATGTGCTGGTTGCCGCATTGTTTCTGGAGACAGACGTCGTACGGCGAATGCAGGTGGTGGACCTGGTTGTCGATGGCCTCGATCGCTACCTCGGCGCGCTCCCGGCCGACGGTGGTTGTGACGAGGGCTTCGCGTACTGGTGGAACGGGCCGGCGCGGCTCGCGAGCGCGCTGGAGGTGCTCGACCGGATCACGCTGGGCGCGCTTGATCCTTGGACTGTGGAGCCGATGCCCGAGCTCGCGCGGTATCCGCAGCGGATGGCGCTGGGGGATGGCTGGTACGTGAACGTCGGCGACGGCTCGGCCCGGCCGAGCCCCGACCAGCCGTGGGACGTCCTGCATCGTTGGGGGCGTCGGACCGGTGATCGCGAAGTGATGGCCCAGGCGGCGGCGCATCGCGATCAGTCGACCGCCGCCGTTGTCGGTCTCGGGCGTGCGTTGGTCGCGCTGGTTGATGACGACTGGTTGCAGGCAGCTGTTGTGCCGTTGCCGTTGCCTCGATCGAGTTGGCTTCCTGACGTGCAGTTGTTGGTGGCGCGGCAGTCCGGTGGCTCGGCTGAGGGCTGGGCGTTGGCCGTCAAGGGTGGGCATAACGACGAGAACCACAATCACAATGACGTGGGCTCGTTCATTGCCGCGCTCGATGCGGTGCCGGTGCTGATGGATCTGGGGCAGCCGACGTACACGGCGATCTCGTTCTCGGACCGGCGGTACGAGCAGTGGGTGGTCCGGAGCGAATGGCACAACGTGCCGGTGGTCGATGGCCGGGAGCAGGAGGCTGGTTCGCAGTGGCGGGCGGCCGACTTCGCCGTACGGGGCTCAAGCGAGGCATCGCTTGATCTGTCGACGGCTTATCCCGGTGGGAAGCTTCGCCGGACGGTCACGCTGGATCGTCGCGCTGCGGCCATTCGTGTCGTCGACACGGGGACCTCGTTCGAGGAGCACTTTGTGATTGCGGGGCATCCGGTTGCGCATGAGCCCGGGCGCCTTGTGGTTGAGACGCTCGGTGGCAGTGTCGCTGAGCTGCACTGGGATTCCGCTCTTGGCACCGGGCAGCTGGAGAAGCGCGTCGTTGATGACGCGATGCTCTTGCGGGTCTGGGGTCCTGCCGTTCACCGCCTGATCATTGCTGGCAGCAACAATCGCTTCGAACTCACTATGACCCGAGGACATCGTTGATGAGTGACGCTCCCTTTACCGGTCTGACCCGCGACTCCTGGGCTGCGGTCGCCGATCAGTTGCTGCTCTCGCTGCGTGGCTGGGCCTCGCCCGATCACGCGCGGATCGACCTGCCTGGACAGTCGAGCGCGTATGGGCCTGTGAGCGACTCCTTGGAAGCCTTCGCCCGGTCCTTCCTGTTGGCGGCGATTCGGCTGAAAGGGGAGGAGGGTAAGGATCCGCATGATCTTGCCGGGTGGTACGCCTCGGGTTTGCGGTCGGGGACGGATCCCGCGTCACCGCATGCCTGGCCGCGCCCCGACCAGCTCGGCCAGGCCAAGGTCGAGGCCTGCTCCATCGCGCTCGGCCTGCATCTGAGCCGGCCGTGGTTGTGGGACCTGCTCGACGACCGGGATCGCGCGCAGATCGTTGCCTGGCTGGCGACCGTGGTCGGCGAGCAGTATCCGCCGATCAACTGGGTCTGGTTCCAGATCGTCGTGGAGACGTTCCTCAAGTCCGTCGGCGGGCCGTGGTCCAGCGACGACATCGAGAGCGGTCTGGCGGTGCACGAGTCGTTGTATCGGGGCAACGGCTGGTACGCCGATGGTCCGGAGCGCGCGTTCGATCACTACAACGGCTGGGCGCTGCACGTCTATCCGTTGCTCTGGGCATCAATGGATCCCGGGCTGAGCTCCGTTGAACTGCAGACCGCGTGGCGGGACCGGTTGTCAGCCTTCCTCGACTCGACCGTGCACCTGATTGGTGCGAACGGTTCGCCCCTGGTCCAGGGGCGGAGCCTGACATACCGCTTCGCCGCCGCGGCACCGCTGTGGATGGGCGCGATCACCGGGGCCACCTCGGTCACACCCGGTGTCCTGCGCCGGGCGAGCTCCGGCATCCTCAAACACTTCCTCGATCACGACGTCCCCGATCAGCGCGGTCTGCTCACCCTTGGCTGGTACGGCGAATGGCCGGCGATCGCCCAGTCGTACTCCGGCCCGGGATCGCCGTACTGGGCAGTGAAAGGCATGCTCGGCCTGATGCTCCCGGCGAACCATCCGGTCTGGACTGCGGCCGAGGAACCCTTACCAGTCGAGCGATCTGACTTCACCCGCGAGATCGCCGAGGCCGGCTGGCTGGTCAGTGGAACCCGGTCAGACGGCATCGTCCGCGTCGTCAACCACGGCACCGACCATTCAGTGCCCGGCGACGAACGCGCCGACTCGCCGTTGTACGCCCGCCTCGGCTACTCGACGCACACCATGCCGCCCCTGAGTACGCCGTACTGGGCGCAGCCGCTCGAGAACAGCATCAGCATCGTCCACCCCGACCTTGGCCTCAGCCACCGCAACGGCTTCACCATCCTCGGCCCGGGCAGCTCGATCGCTTCGATGCACTGGGTCCGCACGACCGACGACACCGGCCCCGAACACGGCTCGGGCCGCGGCGGAACCGTCGTACCCGGCCCGATCGTCGCCATGACCTCGGTCCTCCGCGGCAGCCACGAAGTACGTGCCGCCCGGATCGACCCGAATGCCGAGCTGGGCCCCGAGTGGCAGATCGAATTCTCCGGCTGGCCCCTGACCGCCGACGTCATCACCGTCGTCTCTCAAGGTGAAGCCCGAGCCAACAACCTCAGCTCCACCATCACCTCTCACACCGGCTTCGACTCCACCGACATCCGCCAAACCGCCGCCTCCGAAGCCCTAGGCGCCCACACCGCAACCCCCTACCTGCGAGCGCCCGCCACCCCTGGAACCCTCTACCTAGCAACAGTTTCCCTC
>NZ_SMKA01000170.1 GCF_004348455.1 Kribbella albertanoniae | reverse complement strand
GGGTGGTTGGGCGCAACGGGGACGGGAAGTCGACGTTGTTGTCGGTGCTGGCGCGGCGTGAGGAGCCTGATAGCGGGCGGATCACGCATATGCGGGATCTGCGGCTGGGGTATCTGGGGCAGACGGACGAGCTGAACCCGGACGAGACCGTGCTGCATGCGGTGCTGGGGGATGTGGAGACCTACACGTGGGCCGCGGATCCGCGGGCACGGTCGGTGATGGAGCACTTGCTGGGTGAGGTCGACCTTGAGGCCAAGGTGGGCACGCTCAGTGGTGGAGAGCGGCGGCGGGCCTCGTTGGCGCGGTTGCTGATGACCGAGGTCGACCTGCTGGTGCTGGACGAGCCGACGAACCACCTGGACATCGAGGCGGTCAACTGGCTGGCTCAGCATGTGGTGGATCGGGCCGGGGCGCTGATCGTGGTGACCCACGACCGGTGGTTCCTGGACGCGGTGTGCACCAACACGTGGGAGGTGCAGGGCGGCAACATCTCGTCGTACGACGGTGGGTACGCCGCCTATGTCCTGGCGAAGGCGGAACGCTCGAGGAGCGCCCAGGTCAGCGAGGTCAAGCGGCAGAACCTCCTGAAGAAGGAGCTGGCGTGGTTGCGGCGGGGTGCGCCGGCCCGGACGAGTAAGCCGAAGTTCCGGATCGATGCGGCGAACGCCCTGATCGAGAACGAGCCGGAACCGCGGGACAAGCTGGCACTCTCGAAGCTCGCGACCGCGCGGCTGGGCAAGGATGTGTTCGACGCGGAGGACGTGAGCCTGAAGTTCGGTGATCGGGTGATGCTCGATCACGTGACGTTCCGGCTCGGGCCGGCGGACCGGATCGGGCTGCTCGGGCCGAACGGGGCCGGCAAGACGACGTTCCTGAAGGTGCTGACCGGCCTGCTGCCGCC
Source organism: Kribbella albertanoniae (assembly GCF_004348455.1). Lineage (GTDB taxonomy): Bacteria > Actinomycetota > Actinomycetes > Propionibacteriales > Kribbellaceae > Kribbella > Kribbella albertanoniae. Next base: position 19,531 of record NZ_SMKA01000170.1, on the reverse strand, counting down.
GGACCACGGCAAGGTCAAGCAGGGGAAGACGGTTCGCGTCGCCAACCTGTCGCAGCATCTCGAGGAGGTCGACGGGACGGTCAGCGTCCTCGACCACATCACCGCCATTAAACGTACGGCGGCGCTCGCCGGGCACGGTGGTGAGATGACGAGCTCGCAGTTGCTGGAGCGGTTCGGGTTCACCGGGGATCGGCTGACGACCCGGATCTCGGATCTGTCGGGTGGTGAGCGCCGGCGGTTGCAGCTGCTGCGGATCCTGCTGGACGAGCCGAACGTGCTGATCCTCGACGAGCCGACCAACGATCTGGATGTCGAGACGCTGACCGTGCTGGAGGACTTCCTCGACAGCTGGCCGGGTGTCGTCGTCACCGTCACCCACGACCGGTACTTCCTGGAGCGGGTCAGCGACATGGTCTACGCGATCATGGGCGACGGCCGGGTCCGGCATCTGCCGCGCGGGGTCGACCAGTACATCGAGGATCTCGGTGCCGGGGTCACCCGCCGTACCGACGCCAAACCGGTCGAGACCGCGGAGGCCCCGCAGGCCGAGCAGCAGCAGCAGCCGGTGGACGCGGCCGTGGCGCGGGCGGCGAAGAAGGAGCTGAACCGGATCGAGCGGCAGATCGCGAAGATCACCCAGTCCGAGGCGAAGCTGCACGACCAGATCGCGGCGAACGCGAGCAACTACGAGCGCCTCGCCGAGCTGGACACCGAACTCCGCAAGCTCGGTGACGAACGCTCCGAGCTCGAAACTCTCTGGTTCGAAGCCGCCGAACGGGCCGAATAACCCTGCGTAGATCTAATGGCCCCCAGGAATGAGGTGGCGCGCCCTCCGATCCCCTGTGATTCGGAGGGCGCGCCACCAAAGGGTGAGCGGGCCCCGTGCCGGTCGTCGTTGTCCGGGCCCCGAGCCCCGGACACCACACGACCGCTTTCGGCGAACCACCTCTAGCCGCCGAAGTCACCTTTGTACTAACGTTTTGTAGTCGAATAACCACCGACAGTAAGGACCCTAGTGGCCTCGGTCACTCACTGTCGATAGACCTCCGCTACAGCAGTCTCTCGATCTCGTTGCAACTAGCAACGATTCGGGAGATGCGAAGTGACGGGGTGTGGTTTTGCAGAATGACGGAGCAATTCTGCGAAAACGTGTATACAAAAAGTCAGTGCTTTTCCAGATCGAACGGCCGCACGAGTTCGCGCAGTATCTGAGCTATCCGGGTCTGGTCCCGCGCGCTGATCGAGCCGAGCAGCGCGCGCTCGTGCGCGAGTAAATCGGCCATGGCCGCATCTACCGCATCGCGCCCGGCGTCGGTCAGCTGAACCAGTACGCCGCGCCGGTCGGCCGGGTCCGGAAGCCGCTCAACCAGACCGCGTGCGGTCAGCCGGTCGACGCGGTTCGTCATCGTCCCCGACGTCACCAGGGTCTCCTTCAGGAGCTTCCCGGGAGACAGCTGGTACGGCGAACCCGCCCGCCGCAACGCCGCGAGTACGTCGAACTCCCACGACTCCAGCCCGTGCGTCTCGAACGCCTGGCTGCGTGCCCGGTCCAGGTGCCGCGCGAGCCGGCTGACCCGCGACAGAACCTCCATCGGGCTCACGTCGAGGTCCGGCCGCTCCCGGCGCCAAGCCTCCAGCAGCCGATCGACCTCGTCTTCCATAGCTGCGAGCGTACGCCATCAAGACTCTTGACATCAAGAGACCTCGGATGCCTAATATATCTCGACATCAAGATAAATAGTCTGAGAGGTGCAGCATGCGCACGTCCCCCGTCTGGAGCCCCGAGCAGTACGGCACGTTCGCCGACGAGCGCGGCCGCCCGTTCGCCGACCTTGTCCGCCGGATCCGCGCCGACGACGTCCGCTCGGTCGTCGACCTCGGCTGCGGTCCTGGTGGGCTGACCGCGACCCTGCGCGATTCCTGGCCGGAGGCAACGATCGTCGGCGTGGACAGTTCGCCGCAGATGATCGAGGCTGCGCAGGAGTTCGCCGATGACCGCCTGAGCTTCGAGCTCGGCGATGTCCACGACTGGTCGGCGCCCGAGGGCAGCCTCGACGTGATCGTCACGAACGCGACCCTGCAGTGGATCCCCGATCAGCTCGACCTGCTGCCCGGCTTCGTCAAGGCGCTCCGCCCCGGCGGCTGGCTGGCGATCCAGATCCCCGGCAACGGCAACGCGCCCTCCCACGCGATCCTCCGCGAGCTCGCCGCCAAGGACCCGTACGCCGAATTCGCGCGCGACCGTTCGTTGCGCCCCGACGTCCCCGGTCCGGGCGACTATGTCGACGTACTGAGTGCCGAGGGTTGTGTCGTGGACGCGTGGGAGACGACGTATTTCCACCTTCTCCAAGGTGACAACGCCGTACTCGAATGGGTGAAGGGGACCGGCGCGCGGCCGGTGCTGCAGTCGCTGCCGGACGGTCTGCGTCAGGAGTTCGAGGCCGAGTACGGCGCTCGCCTGGCCGAGGCCTATCCGCAACGCGACTACGGCACGCTGCTCCCGTTCCGCCGCATCTTCGCTGTCGCTCAAAAGCGATGAGGCTCGACCACGTGCAGGTCTCCTGCCCGCCCGGCGGCGAGGATGTCGCCCGCGCCTTCTACCGCGACGCACTCGGGATGACCGAGGTCGAGAAGCCCGAACTGCTCAAACCCCGCGGCGGTTGCTGGTTCCGCGCCGGTGCTGCCGAGATCCACATCGGCGTCGAGCAAGACTTCCGCCCGGCCAGGAAGGCTCATCCGGCACTTGCAACAGATGACCTCGACGGCCTGGCTGAGCGGCTCGAGCAGCACGGCTATCCAGTTGCCTGGGACAACGAAACGATCCCGGGCCGAAGGCGCTTTCACACCGCCGACGGCCACGGGAACCGGATCGAGATCGTCTGAATTACAGCGGCTCGCCCAGCCCCCTCAAGCCAGGCGAGCCGCTAGCTCTTACTCCGTTGCGAGCGCGCCGGCCGGGGCGACCTTGGCGGCTCGGCGAGCGGGCAGTACCGAGGCGAGCAGACCGGCCACGGCGGCGATCGCCGCGATAGCGACCAGCAATCCGACCGGTACGGCGTACTCGACGTTGCCGTCGATCGTCTGACCACCCATCAGCGCACTGGTCCCGGTCCAGCCGTAGACCAGCCCGAGCGCGATTCCGAGGCCGGCGGCAACCAGTGCCATCAGCAACGATTCGATCGCGAGCATGCTGCGTAGCTGGCGCCGGGTCAGACCCATTGCCCGCAGCAACGCATTCTCTCGGGTCCGCTCCAGCACCGACAGGCTGAGCGTGTTCCCCACGCCGACCAGGGCGATCAGGACCGAGACGCCGAGCAGACCGATGCCGACAGCAAGCAAGACATCGAAGATCTGCGTGTACGCCGATCGCTTGGCCAGTCCGCCGCTGACCTCGAGCTCCTTCAGCGACGGCAGTGACTGGTTCACGTCTTCGATGACCTTCGAGCCGTCTGCCTTCGGATCCGTGGCCAGCCAGTACCCGCTGATCGGCGCGTTCGGCGCCAGCTTGGCGAGATCCGTCGACGTCAGGTTGAACGGATCCAGCCCGAGTCCGCGCTGCAGCGTCACCGTGAGCGTGTTCTTCCCGGAGACGATGGTGACCTTCGAACCCTCCTTCAGCTGCAACCGCTGCAGCGTGCTGTAGTCGACGAGCGCTGTACCGGGCTTCAGCTTGTCGACCAGCGCGGGGCTGTGGATCACCGACCCGGCCGTGGCCTGGTCGATGCCCGTGACCGAGTACTCCTCGCCCTTGGACTTCACGACGACCTTGTGGATCGGCACGACCTGGGTGATGCCCTTGATGGCCTTCAACTGCTCGTCGGCACTGGGCGGCATCTTCTCGTCGTAGGTCATCACCGTCAGGTCGACCGGGTACTGCCCGTCCATCGACACGTCGAACGTCTTGCGGACCGAGGCGATCCCGACACAGGTCAGGCTGATCAGCGTCACACCGATCAGGAGTGCCGCGGTGGTGGCCGCCGTACGCTTCGGGTTCCTTACTGCGTTCGCAACCGCGATGCGGGACGGGACGCCGGCCCGCGCCGGCAGTGCGCCGAGCACTCTGATCAACGCCGGCACCAGGAGCGTGCCGACCGCCAGGACCCCAAGGAACGAGATGACCCCACCGGCGACACCGACGATCACCTGGTGCTCGGTCGCCGCCATCGCCAGCAGCGCCCCGCCACCGGCGAGGAGCACGAAGCCGAGGATCAGCCGGAACACGCCACGCTTCGAAGCGGCCGCCGGTGCGACATCAGGCCGAAGCGCAGCCAGCGGCGCCACCTTCGTGGCCCGACGAGCCGGTACGACGGCTGCCGCGATCGTGGCGATCGTGCCGAGCAGCAGCGGCAGGAAGATCGACAGCAGGTCGAGGTGCAGCGAGACCGGCGGGATCCCCCAGTCGAACTCGCGGGACATGGCCAGCGCCAGTGCGGACAGTGCGACCCCGAAGACCACACCGATCGCGGAGGCGATCACGCCGACCACGGTCGCCTCCGCGAGGACCGAGGAGAACACCTGGCGACGGGACGCGCCGACACAGCGCAGCAGCGCCATCTCGCGGGTCCGCTGGGCGATCACGATCGTGAAGGTGTTGCCGATCACCAAGCAGGCAACGAAGAGCGCGATCACGGCGAACATGCCGAACACGCCACCCAGTACGTCGATCCCGTTGGTGTACTGCTTGACCTCGTGCTCGATCCAGCCCTCACCGGTGAAAGCCTGCACGCCGCTCGGCAGCACCTTCTGCACGGCATCGGCCAGCACCTGCGGATCCGTACCGGGCTTCCCCGCGATCTTGACGCCCTGGATGTAGCCGTCCGGCTCGAAGATCTTCACCGCAGCCTGGGTGGCGACGGCGGCCCCCTGGCCGAACGCACTCTGGTCGTCGATCAGGCCGACGACGGTCACCGTCCAGGACTTCTTCTCGTACGACGTGATCCGCAGCGACTGGCCCAGCATCACGTTGTGCTTGGCCGCGAGCTTGTTCGGCAGCGCGATCTCGTTGGTTGCGCGCGGCAACTTACCGGACGTCGTACCAGGAGAGGCGATCTGGGTAGAGGGATACAGCGCGTCGATCGGCAGGGACACCGAGCGGACCAGGCCCGGGAAGCTGGTCTCCAGGTAGGCGGTCGCCGACGGGACCACCTCCGCGACCTGCGGCAGCGCCTTCACCTTGGCGACCGTGGCCGGGGTGATCGACTCCCGATCGGGGTACACGTACGCGTCGACACCCTTGTACTGCGCACCGATCGTCTCGTCGATGCCATGTGATGCGGAGCTGTGCGCGGTCAGCGCCAGGGCGCCGAAGCCGACCCCCAGCACGATCGCCAGACAAGCGGCGACCAAGCGGCCCATGTGGGCGCGCAACGAAGAAAGGAGCGAACGTCGCACGTCAGGCCCCCAGCTGGCGCAGCGCGTCGAGAACGGTCTCCGGCTTCGGGTCGTACAGCTCGCCGGCCAGCTTGCCGTCGGCAAGCATCACCACGCGATCGGCGTACGACGCCGCCAGCGGATCGTGAGTCACCATCACCACGGTCTGCCCGAACTCGCGAACCGATCGCCGCAGGAACCCGAGCACCTCCGCGCCGGAACGCGAGTCCAGGTTGCCGGTCGGCTCGTCGGCGAAGACGACCTCGGGCCGTCCGACCAGTGCGCGCGCCACGGCGACCCGCTGCTGCTGCCCACCCGACAGCTCCGACGGACGGTGCGTGAGACGGTCCGCCAGACCCAGTACGTCGACCAGCGTGGCGAGCCACTGCTGGTCGGGCTTGCGGCTGCCGAGCTCGAGCGGGAGCAGGATGTTGTCCTTGGCGGACAGCATCGGCAGCAGGTTGAAGGACTGGAAGACGAAGCCGATCCGGTCCCGCCGGATCTTGGTCAGCGCGGCGTCCGGGAGCTGGGTCAGCTCGGTCTCACCGAGCAGGACCTGACCGCTGGTCGGCGTGTCCAGGCCGGCCAGGCAGTGCATCAGCGTCGACTTGCCGGAGCCGGACGGGCCCATGATCGCGGTGAAGTTGCCGACCGCGAAGTCGACCGAAACACCGTCCAGCGCGGCCACGGCAGTGTCACCCTGTCCGTACACCTTGCGCAGTTCGTGCGCGCGGATCGCCGTACGCGGCATCCCGTCCTGCGGCAGCCGTCCTGCCGCAAGCTCACCGGTCTGCAAACTCATGTCACTCCCAGGTTCCATCGACAGGCCCGCCCTGTCATGGTTTTCAAGGTAGTGAAACCGGCTGCCCGGTACGTCGGACCAGGGAACGTCTTCCGTGTAGTACCTGGGTATTACTTGGTCGGCCGGACGAGGCCTGTCTCGTACCCGAGGACCACGAGCGCGACTCGGTCCCGCAGGCCGGTCTTGGCCAGGATGCGGCCGATGTGCGTCTTCACGGTTGCCTCGGACAACGTGAACAGCTTGGCGATCTCGGTGTTCGACAGACCGCGCGCGACCTCGACCAGCACCTCGCGTTCCCGGGCGGTCAGCTGGGCGAGATCGGGCCGCTCGACCCCCGAATCGGGCAGTGCCCCGGCGAAATGCTCGAGCAGGCGCTTCGTCGTACTGGGAGAGACGACGGCGTCGCCGGAGTGCACCTGGCGGATCGCGGACAGCAGGTCGGCCGGCGGGGTGTTCTTGAGCAGGAAGCCGGCGGCTCCGGCCTTGATCGCGGCGAAGGCGTACTCGTCGAGGTCGAAGGTGGTCAGCACGATCACCTTGGGGGCCTGGGGCAACGACTGCAGCCGGTTCGTGGCTTCAACGCCGTCCAATCGCGGCATCCGGACATCCATCAGTACGACGTCGCACGCGGTCACCGAGATCTTCTCGACCGCCTCGCCGCCGTCCCCGGCCTGCCCGACCACGCGCATGTCCGGCTGGGAGTCCACGAGCATCGTGAAGCCGGCCCGGACCAGCTCCTGGTCGTCCACCAGGAAAACCCGGATCACGTCGTCTTCACTCACTGCGTTCCTCCGTTGGGCAGGTGATACGGCAGCTTGGCGATCACCTCGTAACCGCCGCCCGCCTTCGGTCCGGCGTTCACCGTACCGCCCGAGACCGAGGCGCGCTGATGCATCCCCACCAGGCCGTGACCTGGCTCGGTACTCGGGGCGACGCCGCCGCCGCGGCCGTCGTCGGTGACCACCACGGTCAGCATCTCGCGCCCGAAGTCCAGAGTGACGGACGTGTGCGCTCCCGGCCCGGCGTGTTTGAGCGTGTTGGTCAGACCCTCCTGCACGATCCGGTACGCCGTCAGTCCGAGCAGCGCGGGGAGATCGCGCGGCGTCCCGGTGACCTGGTAGTCGACCGAGAGGCCGGCTTCGCGGACGTTCTCGATCAGCTCGGGGAGGCTGGAGACGCCCGGCTGGGGGCGCGGCTGGTTCGGATCGAGCACATTCTGCTCGTCGGCCTTCAGTAGACCGAGCATCTTGCGCATCTCGGACAGACTCGCGCGGCCGGTGTCGCCGATCGTGGCGAGCGCCTTCTTGGCCGCCTCGGGGGACTGGTCGGCGGCGTACAGACCGCCGTCGGCCTGGACGATCATGATCGACAGGCCGTGCGCGACGACATCGTGGATCTCGCGGGCGATCCGGGTCCGCTCGGCGGAGACCGCCAGTTTGGATTCACGGTCGCGGGTGCGCTCCGCCTGGACGGCCCGTTCCTCGAGTTGAGCGACGTACAGGCCTCTGGTCCGGCGGCGTTCGCCGAAGGCCCAGACGCCGAAGACGAGCGCGCCGAGGGCGACCATCATGGTCACCTGCTGGCGCCAGTCCGAGTTCGACCAGTAGCGGGAGGTCGCCATCAGTACGCCGAGACAGCCGATGCCGAGCGCGATCCGGCTGAACCGGATGTCGCCGTACACGGAGATCGCGTAGAGGGCGACGATCAACCCGACGTTGCCGGGCTGCAGCTCGACCGCGGCCAGCCACTGCAGGACGGCCACCGAGGAGACGGCGAAGAAGACGAGTTCGGGGTGGGTGCGGCGCCAGATCAGCGGGCCGAGCATCGCGAGACCGACGATGCCGCCCCACTGCGCCTGCGCGAGGCCGAGGAAGCCGGCCGTCACGCCCAGGGCGCCCGCGAACAGCAGGTCGAACGCCTTGCTGCGCGCAGGCAGCGGCCGCGCGGTCAGTAACCCCGTCATCCGGCCAGCGTACGGCGCGTGGTGCGGCCTCCGGGTCAACCTGCAGTCGGATGTCGGCGTACGACTGTGGTGGCTCATCCTCCGAACGACAGGAGGTATAGGTCTACGTAGACCACCCCGTACGCCTGAGCTCAGGACGCGGACGCCGCGAACCGGCGTATACGTCCTAATGGAGGATCACTTATGCGGTCGCGTCGACAACACCGGCTTGGGCTCCAGGCCGGAGAGCCCGTTCCAGGCGAGGTTGACCAGGTGAGCGGCGACATCCTGCTTGCGCGGGCGGCGGGCGTCGAGCCACCACTGGCCGGTGAGCGCGACCATGCCGACCAGCATCTGGGCGTACATCGGGGCGTTCTTCGGGTCCAGGCCGCGGCGCTTGAAGTTCTCCGCCAGGATGTGCTCGACCCGGGTGGCGACATCGCTCAGGATCGAGATGAACGACCCCGTCGAGGAGCCGACCGGCGAGTCCCGGACCAGGATCCGGAAGCCGTCGGAGTTGTTCTCGATGTAGTCCAGCAGCGCGAGGGCCGCCTGCTCCACCAGCTCGTGCGCCCGGCCCGCGGTCAGCGACCGGGTGACACCGTCGAGCAGGGCGCGAACCTCGCGGTCCACGATCACGGCGTACAGGCCTTCCTTGCCGCCGAAGTGCTCGTACACGACCGGCTTGGAGACCTCGGCCTGGGCCGCGATCTCCTCCACCGACGTCGCGTCGTACCCGCGCTGGGCGAACAGCCGGCGGGCGACCGTGATGAGCTGCTCGCGACGCTCGGCACTCGTCATCCGGATCCGCCCGGAGCGGCGCGGTTTGGGTTCCGTCACGTCGAGATCACGTCAGCATCATGCCGTATTTCGGGTGCCGCCGGTGGGAGTTTTACGGTCAGGCCGCTTTCAGAGTACGGCGTGCGTCGTCCACGCGGCGGGCTTCCAGACGTTCCTTGACCGGCCAGCGAACGTCGCTCACCCAGCCCATCTTCTCGAAGAACCAGATCGTCCGGGCGGAGGTGTCGAGCTGACCCTTCAGCACCCCGTGCCGCGCGCAGGTCGGGTCCGAGTGGTGCAGGTTGTGCCACGACTCGCCCTGGCTCAGGATCGCCAGCCACCACACGTTGCCCGACTTGTCCCGGCTCTTGAACGGCCGGTCGCCGATCGTGTGACAGATCGAGTTGATCGACCACGTCACGTGGTGCAGCAGCGCGATCCGGACCAGGCTGGCCCAGAAGAACGCGGTGAACGCGCCCTCCCACGACCACGACCACAGCCCGCCGATCACGGCCGGCAGCAGCAGCGACACGATCACCAGCGCCGGGAACATCCGCGACACCCGGACGATGTCCTTGTCCTTCAGCAGATCCGGTGCGTACTGCCGCTGCGGAGTCTGCTCGGTGTCGAACAGCCAGCCGATATGCGCGTGGAAGAAACCCTTGGTCAGCGCGCCCAGCGTGTTCCCGTACTTCCACGGGCTGTGCGGGTCGCCGTCACGGTCGGAGAACTTGTGGTGCTTGCGGTGATCGGCCACCCACCGCACCACCGGCCCCTCGATCGCCAGCGAACCGGCGATCGCCAGCGCGTACTTCATCGGCCGGTTCGGCTTGAACGACTTGTGCGTGAACAACCGGTGGAAACCGATCGAGATCCCGTGCCCCGACACCGTGTAGAACACCACCGCGATCACGATGTCGCGCCACCCCAGGAATCCACCCCAGGCGAGCGGCGCCGCAGCCAGCACGGCCAGGAACGGAATCCCGATGAACAACGCCAGCGCGACCTGCTCCCACACGTGCTTCTGCTCACCCCCGAGCGTCCCGGTGTCGACGTCGAGTACGTCGTCCTGCGCAGCGCGGGCAGGCGCCTCCGGCGCGGCCACGGCGGGTGGAGTCATCGCTTTCTTCCCTCGGTCAGGGGACGGCTTACCTACGCAACCGTAACCTACGGAGCCGTAGGTAAGGAACCCCTCAGCACCTCCGCTGCCCCCACTCATGGCACACTGTCTCGGCAACCACGATCCCCCGTGGGGTAATCGGCAGCCCGCGAGACTTTGAATCTCGAAGACCTGGATCGAAACCAGGCGGGGGAGCAACAAGAACCCCCAGGTCAGAGCGTTTCTGACCTAGGGGTTCATGCATGTCCGGCCCGTTTTGCTAACGCTTTTGCTAACAGAGGGCTGGGACCGGGGCCTCCGGGTCGTCATCGTCGGGATCCGTGGTCGCCTCCTCGGAATCGCCGTCGACGGCAGCGGCGAAGGTGTTAGCAGCCTCGTCCGCGTGCTGGCGGATGACGTGGGCGTAGACGCGGAGCGTGATGGCCGGGTCGGCGTGGCCGAGTCGTTCCGCGACGACGTGCACCGGCACACCGGCGATCAGGAGCAGCGTGGCGTGAACGTGTCGCAGGTCGTGCAGCCGAGCAGGCGGTAGCGGGTGAGCGGGACGGGGGAGCTCCTGTCGAGGGGTGCTCCGAGTGCCCGGGATCGCGGGTTCGTTGTACTGCCGAATTAGCACGCCGATCAGGTTGGTGACAGTGTCAGGTGGCACCGGCCGACCAAGGCCAGTGGTGAAGACGTAGTCCTCATCGAGCCAGGCGTCTCCGGCCGTCTCCTTCTCAACCTCCTGGCGGGCCTGGTGCTCACGGAGGATCGCCAGAGTTCGCTTGTCGAGGGGGACGGTTCGTTCGCGGCCGCTCTTGGGCGTTCCTTCGAGCCGCTTGCCCGCGACCATCCCCGCCGTCCCTTGAATGCGGATCGCTCCCTTCTCGAAGTCGACGTTTGACCAGCGCAGGAACAGCAACTCACCACGCCGGGCACCGGAGTATGCCGACACTCGGAAGAAGGCGAACAGGCGGTGTGACTCGGCGACTGCGAGGAACGTGCGCAGCTCATCGGCGTTCCAGATCTTGCCCAGCGTCTTGACCTCCCGGCGCGGACGCTTGGCTGTCTTGCATGGGTTGGAGGGGATTAGCCGGTCGGCGTGGACAGCGTCGTTCAGTGCCTTCCGGAGGATGGCGTTGATGTATTCGATGCTCCGGCTTGATAGGCCAGTGCCACGGCGGCCACCGGAGGTCGAGAGGTCCTTGTACAGCTTGGTCATCGTTGCCGAACTGACGGCCTGGAGACGCATGGAGCCGATCCGGGGGAAGACATGCAGGGTTACCCACTCGCGGTATCCGGCCAGTGTGCTCGGCTTGATCTCCATCGCGTGAGCATCGAGCCAGCCGGTCACGTACTCCTTCACCGTGATCTTGCTCTTGTCGATGAACTCGCCGCGTCGTGCCGCAACCCGAGCCTCATCCCGCGCTTCCTTGGCATCGTCTTCGAGCTCGAATCCGCCCACCCACTTGGGTTTACTCTCGCCCGTCGCCGGGTCCTTGACACGGATGACGTAGTACCACTTGTTGCCGCGCTTCATCAGGCCGTCTTTGAGCTCAGCCATCAGGCCACCTCGCCAAGGTCGGCGACGAATTCGAGCAGATCGGACGAGCGGACCAGGCGCGAGTTGTCGATCTTGACCGACCGGAGCGCGCCGGACTGGATGAGCTGGTACACCTTCGCGCGGCTCACGGCGAGCGCGTCGGCGACCTCTGGGACGCGGTACAGCAGCTTGTTCTCCATGATGATCCCTCGTTTCAGGCCGCAGACGCGGCGGTCGTGGCAGTTGCCGAACGGGTGTCGTCGGGTGGTGCGTGGGGTCGTTGTTTGGCCTGCTCGTAGTCAGTTCGCCAGCGGATGCGTTCGTTGATGCCCCGGGTCATGACGCCGTGCCAGGTGGGGAGGTCGGTGTCTTTGGCGCGGTCGACGGGTTCCCAGATGAAGCGGGACTGGCCGTTCTCGAGGTGGGCCGACGCGGAGTATCGGTCGGTGTCGGGCATGTCGACGCCAGCAGCGGCGAGGGTCTGCCGGACGACCTCGGCCCGGTCGGCTTTGTGCTCTGCGAGGGTCTTGCCGGTCCACTGACGCGACACCAGGACGCGGCGGCCACCAAGTCCTAGGTGGTGCCTGTCGTGGGCCTTGGAGGGGCACCAGCCGGGGCGCATGCCGCCTTCGGCGTCTTTGGGCTGGACGCCGTACCGCAGCCAGTTCGAGCAGCTCGGGGAGCAGGGCAGCCACCGGACCTCACGGTGCAGCCGGTCGAGGTGGATCGCCTGCCGGGTGGTGATCTCGTCATCGTCGCCGTAGGTGTCGGCGATGGACTTGGACAGGTACTTGGTCAGGTAGCCGACCGCCTTGCCCACCTTGTCCTCGGCCGACCCGAGGATGCCTTGGTAGTCGACCTGGCTACCGAGCTTGACCACGTGAGCCGGGGTCGCGGCCAGGTCCTCACCGATCGCGTCCAAGGCCTCATCCCAGGTCGGGAGAATTCGGCCGGCCTGGTCGACGTAGCGGCTGGTCAGCTCATCCCACCGGGGCACGTCCTCGCCGACGTAGACGGGTTCGGTGCACTGCGGCCACCACAGTTGGTGGTAGGTCGCGGCGGCAACGTCCTTGACGGTCTGGCGAGGGATGACGCCCCGGACAGCGGCGTGCAGGTGCGGTGCGAGACGGCGTTGTGCTTCGACGGTGGCGAAGTACTGGACCTTGTACCCGGCGCAGCGGCGAAGGTTCTGCCAGAACCGGTCAACGATCTTGGGGAAGTGCAGCGCGTCCATCGCGGCGCGGTGGTAGTCGTAGGCGTCGGGGTTGATCGGGGTGCCATCCGAGCCGACCTTGCCGTACGACGGGAGGGTCAGGGTGAGGAACATCGACGGCCGATAGGTCTTACCGTCAGGGGTCGTGAACGCCGTGCCTACGGTGCGGTTGTCCATCGGGACCTTGGGCAGGTCGGGTGCGTCCTGGCGGCGACGAGTCGACCGGGTACGGCGGGCCGATTCGGTGTCGTCGGCCTGGTCCTCGTCGCCGTTTTCAGACTGCTCCGCGGGGAGGTCGTCGTCCTGGTCGTCGGCGGGGATTTCGTCGTCGCGGTGCCAGCCTTCTCGGCACTGCTGCATGCGGAGCTTGCGGGCCCGGTCGGAGCACACAGGGCACTGCCGGGCCTGCGTGGAACCGCAGGGGATCGAGACGATGGACTGTTCACCGGTGGTGGTGTCGGTGAGCCGGGACAAGATCGGGCGGACGCAGACACCGTTGCGTACGGCAAGTTCATGCAGAACGTCGGGGGCAACTTGGCCCATGGTGGAGATCATTGGGGACCATCTCCTCGGCGTGGCTGGTCTCGTTCACCGGCCCACGGGATCCGCGCCGTGAGGTAGACGCGGACTCCCGGGGCACCGTGGTTCGGGTAGATCCGGTCGGAGCCGGAGAAGTCGAACACCACGCCCAGGACCTTGAGCATGACCTCGATCTCTGCGGGGTCGCCGGAGACGCGGAGCTTGACCGTCATCGGAGTGCCTGCCAGTCGCTGAAGGGCTGACCGAAGATCCCGGACGCGCAGGTCGCGCACCAGCGCAGTAGCGGGCGGCTGTTCACGGTCACGAGGGCATGCGGTTCGCCGGACAGGATCAGGCCTTTGCACGACCCGGCCTCGGGATCCGCTGCGAATCGCGAGCAGACAAAGGGGCCCAGGGCCACGGTCACGAACTGGTGCCGGGCATACAGAACGATTCCGTCGCCGATACGCAGCGTGAAGCCGGTCATCAGGCGGCCCGCCACAGCAGCTCGGGCAGCAGCGTCGCGCGGTCGAGCGCGTCCGGGACGGTTGTGCCGTCTGACAGGTCCCAGGTCAGGACGTGTCGCTGTACCTCGGTCGTGCCGCCCCACACCCCGTACTCCTCGCCCGTGGACAGGGCGTAGGCCAGGCAGGAACGGCGGACCGGGCAGAAGCCGCAGCGGTCGAGGGCAGCGGCCTTGCCGGTGGTGTCGGCGTCCTCGGGGAACCACGCGTCGTTGCCGGTCGAGCGGCATTCGCCCATGGCTTCCCAGCCGGGTACGACGTGCGCGGCCAGCTCCGCTCGAACGTCGTCGCTCAGCTCGGGCGGGGTGAAGACGAGTTCGAGCTGTCCAGGTGTCTCGCGGCGGTTCATGCTGCCTCTCCGGTCTCGCTCGTGGTGGTGTCGCTGCTGTCGACCGAGTGCAGTCGGTGGACCGGCCGGTATTGGGCGGCCATGGCCTTGATCTCGTCGTCGGTCACGTAGGCGGCCCGGACCCGGGTCGACTGCGATTGACCTTCGAGGCGGACGTAGCCGATGCCGGGCAGGTCGCGCGGGATCGAGTCGCACAGAGCGCCGTTGTCCCAGGCGTCATCGCCTAGCACCATGTCGACCTCGGCGGCCTTGGCCAGCCGGAGCGCGATCTTGTCGGGGAACAGGTCGCGCCACTCGCAGACCCGCTTGGTCACGTCCTGCGCAGCGGCCATGACGTGGAAGCCGGGAGCGCGGCCCTTGGTCAGCAGCAGACCCAGCGCGTTCTCTGCCCGGCCCTGCAACCGCCGTTCGGGCTGCAACGCGGTCAGGGTCGCGAGCTCGTCCAGGATGACCATGACCAGCGGGGTCGCCGTGGTCGGCTTGAAGGTGCGGGTCGTACCGCGCAGACGCTTGCATCGGGCATCCATCTCGGCGGCGGCCTCTTCGAGCAGCTCAACCATCGATTCGTAGTCGTCGCGCTCGTAGCGGGTGAACAGGTCCTTGCCGAACTCCAGCTCCATCCCGCCCTTGGGATCGATCGCCCAGACCTGCACCAGCCCGGCCCGGATGAACGGTGCCAGCGCCCGCAGAGCGGACCAGATGATCGAGCCCTTACCGGAGCCGGTCGCCCCTGCGATGAAGACGTGAGAGCCCCGGATCCGCAGCCGCCAGGGGGTGCCGTCGTCGGCGTGCCCGATGACGATCCCGTCGAGCTGTGACAGGTCGAGCGAGTCCGGGACCGGGATCGCAGGAATCGTTGCCTGCAAGGGATTCCGCATCTCCAGATCGAGCCAGACCCGGCCGGGACGGGCCTTGCGGACGCGGGCATCAACAGCGCGCAGAGCCTCGGCGATGTTGGTTCGCTTGCCTTCTAGATCCTTGATCGACATGCCGACCGGGAGCTGAAGGAGCAGCCGGTCAACACTCGGCGTGCAACGAACCTTGACGATCCGAGGCCGCATTGTGCGACCCGTGGTCTCGTCGGTGATGCCGAGCGACAACCGGCCCATCCAGAACCGCCACGCGAGCCCGTAGCGGACCCAGCGCCGGAACCACTGCACGGCCGGACGGCGAACGAACCGGTTGAACGAGGATCGGTGACGCCACCACCACGCCGCACCGCCACCCACGATCAGGACCGCGACCAGGACCCGGGCCGTCCAGCCCCACCGGGCCACCTGCACCGCGACGAACCCGGCGACCAGGAGCGGGCCGGTGAGGCCGGGGCGGCGGGCCAGCGCGTAGACCACGATCGCCAGCGCTCTAACCAGTCGCCATGCCATTTGAGCCAGCTTGGTAAGCATGCGCCCATCAACTCCGTCCTCGCTCGTGACGCTTGAACCTCAGAACCATCGACGCCAGCACCTCGGCGGCGGTGTTGATCTCCCGGATCGCGGACGCGAGGGCATCTGGCGTCGCGGTGTCAGGTGCACTCCGCAGGACCTGCGCGGACTGCTGTGTCAGATGGAGCCCGTCCTCCAGCGACACGAGGTGCCTGTAGAGGGCTTGCGCGGCGGCGTCGTCGTTGGTTGCGCCGAGCGCCTTGGCCCACGTGTCGAGCTCAGATCCCTTGCTGAACAAGGCCATCGTCACCGCCCCCTCTCGTGCAGGCTGAAGCTGCGCATGAGCTGCACCAGCGCCGTCTGGGCCTCTTCGAGGTGGCCGCCTGCGCGCTGCAAACCCGCGATGGGTTCCTGGGTCCGCAAGTTGCCCAGGGCAACCTCAACCGTCGCCACCGCGTCCGCCGCGATGACCAGGCGAGCTATCACACCTCGTAGCTGACCGATTGCCTCGCCGTCATTGCCAGCGTCGAGCGCGTCAGCCCACGCGTCGAGATCCCGTTTGGTAACCATCCGGCCATCACCCCCGGCCCCTGGAGTGAGCGCGGAAGCCGCCAACGGCCGACAGCATGGTTTCTTCGATGTGCTGCAGTTCGATCTGCGCGCGTGCCATCGAGTCACGCATGACGCCTCCGGGGAGGTCGTAGGTCCGGTTCGCCACGTGGGTGCAGATCTGCTGCGCAGCGATCGTCGCTACGACGAGCTTGGACAGCGCTCGCAGCGCGTCGTTGTCGTTGCCAGCGCCCAGCGCGACCGCCCACAGATCGAGCGCCTTGCCCGTCATCGCAGCCATCACAGGCCCCTCTCGTGCCGATGGAACGACTTCGTGGCGGCCTGCAAAGTCGCGTAGGCGTCTTCCAGCGCTACCGCCGCCTGCCTTGCGTTGACGCCCTCCGGCAAGACCACCAGCGACCGAGCCAGAACCTTGGTCGCCTCGTGCGCCTCAATGACCAGGTTCATCAGGTCCAGGAGGGCGTTGACCGCCTCGTCATCGCTGCGGGCGTCCAGCACCACAGCCCACTCGTTCAGGTCCCGCGACGACATGCCCATCACGCAGCCGCCGACTTGTTCGAGGCCGCGTTACGCGGGGCGCGGACCTCGGTCGCCCGGAACGACCAGGCCAGCCGGGGACGGCCGTTGTTCTCCGCGACGTACGGAGTAGCCGTCATGCCCTCGAACACAACCGCCGTGAAGGGCTGACCCGGAGCCATCGGCGGCAGCACCGGCTGCACCTTCGCCAGGATCTTGACCGACACCGTCTTGTCCGCCTTGCGGGCGTCGATGTCGCCGTCCATCACGTCAACCGACCAGATCGAGAGCCCGGTCTCCTCGTCGATGGAGTAGACCGGCTTCTCCTTGGTCGACCGGTCGAAGTCCTTCACCTGCGTCACTGCCGACACCGCGTAAACGCCGTACGGGAACACGTCGTCGCAGGTCACCTTGATCTTGCGGGGCATCGCCATGGTTGATCTCCTTCTAGGACTTACTGGACATGTTCCAATAAGTGGTACACGACATATTGGAACAAGTCCCATAGGCTTGTCAAGGAATCAGCGGAAGAGGGCCTGAGATGACCGAGACCAAGCAGGAGCAGACGCGGCGGTTGCTGCGAGACCGGCTACCGAAGCCGGGTGCTGCTCTGCCCAGCGAGTCCGAGCTGATGGCTGAGTACGACGTCAGCCGGAACACGATCCGGGCTGCCCTGGCGGCGCTTGAGGCCGAGGGACTCATCACGAGTAGCCAGGGGAGCCGCCGCATCGTCCGTGAGCTGAACCGCTGGCAATGGTCGATGAGCGAGTGGGAGCGAGCGCACTCGAACGACGGCGACGCGTGGGCGAACACCATCCGCGCGCAAGGCGGCGAACCGGCCAACGACCTCCAGATCGTCACGATCGCTGCACCGGACGACGTGGCAGAGGCCCTCGGCATCGAGCCCGGAACCGCGATCCAGGCCCGGCACCGGCTCCGGAGCGTGAATGGTGAGCCGCACCAGCTCAGCGACTCCTACTTCCCGCCGTTCGTGACCGATGGCAACGAGCTGTTTTGGCGGCCGACCGACCTCGGTGTTCAGGGTGGTCTCCTGGCGGCTACCGGCCACCCGCAGGCGCGCTGGCACGACACCCTCACAGCTCGGATGCCGTCGGCCGAGGAGGCTCAGCGTCTCCGCATGGGACCGGGTACCCCGATGCTCGTGCACACCCGCACCGGCTACGACGCCGAAGACCGAGTCGTGCGCTTCATGGTGACCCGCATGGCGGCCGACCGTGTCGAGATCTCGTACGACCTGGACGCCTGATGCTCATCACCCTTGACGAGTCACACCGCCCACTCGTCTACCAGATCCGCGCTGACGCCGAGGACTGGTTGGAAGCCCGGGACATCGACCAGTACCGGCGCGGTCTTGACCCGACAGTCGTACGGGCCAACATCGACCGCGAGTTCGACGCCGGGCAGTTTCGCGGCTGGCAGGTCGACGGCGAGGTAGTTGCGGTCCTCGCGATCATCGACCCGGACCCGGAGCTCTGGACCCCAGAGGAGATCGCCGAACCGCAGACCTACGTCAGCCGGGTCATGGTCGCCAAAGACCAGCACGGCAAGGGCTACGGGTCCGCGATGCTCAAGGCCGTCGAGGAGGAGGCCAGCGCTCGGGGTGACCACTGGATCCGGCTGAACTGCTGGAGCACGAACTACCCCTTGCACGACTACTACCGGGCTCTCGGCTTCGAGTACGTCCGCACGGTCGACATTCCCGGCCGCATGAGCGGAGCGCTATTCCAGCTCGATCTCACCCAGGCGAGCTGACCACCTGTATCCAGGTCGCCGAGAGGGTCCCCGGGGCATCGGTGTCTTGTCCCTGTCCCGTGGCTCTCTGCCGAGTTTGGCTCTTATAGATCAAGGCGCGCCTTCGGCGCGCGGCGCGGCGTGCGCATGCGGCCTCCGGCCGTTCACCGCCGCGCCCGCCCTCGGTTGTCTTCCACGAGAGCCAAGAGCATCTGCCTCCGGCGGGGGCCTCACGACTCCAGGATGACGGGGTCCGAATCGGCCTGGCCACTTGGTTGGTGGTCGGGGTGCGTCTTCCCGCCTGCCGCTCAGCCCAGTCAGGACCTATCAGGAGCCACCAGAGGGGCCAAGATCGTTCGTCCAGTGGGGCGCTCCATCTTGGCCCCTCTGGCGTCTCCTGATCGCGCTACGCGTGGGCTGAACGGCAGACGGGAAGACGCAGAGCAGGGAACGTGCGCAAGCGCGAGGTCAGTTTGACTGCCACCAGCGAGCCGGGGCGTTGAGATCTTTCAGGGCGGCAAGGCCTGCGGCTGCGATCTGCCGGTGAATTTTGCTTGCACTGTCGTGGGCGTCCCACTTGGAGAAATCCTCTAGCGCGGCGCGAGCTGCGGGCTTCAACCACTTGTGTCGCCGTCCTAAAGCCCCCAACAGATGGATATAGGCAACCTGCTCCGTGACCCCTACATCCCGCCCGTCCGTAGGTCGACCGTGGGCTATCAGAACCATGGCCCCGAACTGACGGGCGGTCTCCAGTTCGCGGCGGAGCTGGAAGTCGCGTGATGCGATCCTGGCACCCCATAGCACGCCCACAGTGGGGATCAGTGCGATGAAGATGGGGAGGAGCTTGTCCATGTCTGGGAGTCTCCCCGGCCAGCTCATTTGCTAACGCTTTTGCTAACAGGAGGGGTGGACGGCTGTGGACGGCAAGCCCCGATTTGGGCGGCCAGCACGCTCACCGGAGCCTCAGCGATGACCGCTGTAGACGTGTGTCGACGGGGGATCAGCAACTTTGAATCTCGAAGACCTGGATCGAAACCAGGCGGGGGAGCAACAGAACCCCGAGGTCAGCGTCCCTGACCGAGGGGTTCACTCATGCCAGGGCCCCGAGGACACCTGGCTACCGAACGTGTCAAGCCGTTCGAAGTACGCGCGGAGTTTTTGGGCGTAGGG